>JBCCUY010000016.1:0-21747 GCA_039196145.1 Bacteroidota bacterium | reverse complement strand
CCGATGCCTTGTTTTACCAAGGTCATTTTAAAAACAGGCCTGTTACTCCGGGAGTATTGTTGACGGAGTGCTGTGCGCAGATAGGTTTGGTCTGTCTGGGGATTTATTTGCTCGATAAACAAATGGACCTTGTTGCAGATACAAACCTGAAAATTGCCATGAGCCGTTCCCAAATGGATTTTTACTTGCCGGTGCTTCCAGGAGAGAAGGTGGTCGTGAAGTCCGAAAAAGAGTATTTCCGCTTTAATAAGCTGAAGTGTCAAGTCAAACTTTTTAATGCGGCGGATAAGTTGGTCTGCAAGGGAATCTTGGAGGGGATGTTCAAAAGCAATGCTGATGGGAAATAGGGTAGTTGTTACTGGAATGGGTGTGTGCGCCCCTAATGGTGTTGGGCTTCAAGAATTCGCTGAGGCGTTGGGAAACTCGGAATCGGGAATAAACTTCCACCCTCAATTGCAAGAATTAAATTTTTCATGTCAAATTGCTGGAAAACCGAATATTGAATCAATTCAATTAAACTCTTACTTTACTAATGTTCAGCTGAAAGGATTGAACTCTAATGGCCTACTCTATGGAGTTGTCGCCGGCAGGGATGCCTGGACAGACGCAGGATTGGAAGCTGGGGCGGCACAGCCTGATTGGGACAGCGGAATCATTTTTGGAACAGGAATACTTGGAGTGGATAAGTTTCGCGAGGCCATTTACCGCGTGGACGAAAAGAATGTGAGGCGTTTGGGCAGTACATCCGTGATCCAGACTATGGCCAGTGGAATAAGCGCTTATTTGGGAGGCATGTTGGGATGCGGAAACCAGGTCACCACCAATTCTTCCGCATGTACTACCGGCACCGAAGCGCTTCTAATGGGGTATGACCGCATACAAGCTGGGAAAGCAACCCGAATGTTGGTGGGAAGTTGTAGTGATAGCGGACCGTATATCTGGGGAGGTTTTGATGCGATGCGGATTCTGCCAAGGAATTATAATGATAACCCTGAGTTGGCAAGTAGGCCTATGAGCGCCTCGGCCTCGGGTTTTGTCCCCGGAAGTGGGGCAGGAGCCTTGGTTTTGGAATCCTTGGAAAGTGCAAAAAACAGGGGCGCCAAAATCTATGGAGAGGTTTTGGGAGGTCATTGCAATAGTGGGGGACAGCGGGGAACTGGAAGTATGACGGCTGCCAACAACACCGCAGTTGTAAGGTGTATCCAAGAAGCACTAAAGGATGCCAATGTGGAACCCAATCAAGTGGACGCTATTAATGGACATCTTACGGCAACCAGTCGGGATGCCCAGGAAATCAAAAATTGGAGCACTGCCTTGAACCGATCAGGAGAAGATTTCCCTCAGATAAATTCATTCAAAGGTATGATCGGTCATTGTTTGGCAGCGGCAGGAAGCATTGAATGTGTTGGGGCACTACTTCAATTAAAGGAACAGCGTATTTATGGAAATTTAAATTGCGAAGACCTGCACCCAGAAATCGCCTCGATGATAGCAAACTCCAAAATTCCTTTGAAAACCAGAGAACATCCATTAAAAATTTTGGCAAAAGCCAGTTTTGGCTTTGGAGATGTAAATGCCTGTGTTATTTTTAAGACGTATCCCAATTAAATTCAAATGCAAGAAGAACGCTATCAAAAACTTAAAACCATTGTAAGTACTTATCTTCCGGATGATGTTTCACCTACCGATATCCAACCGGAAAGTAATTTTATAGAAGAACTGAATATCAATTCGGCCAACCTTGTCGATATTGTCTTGGATGTGGAAGATGCTTTTGATATTATGCTGGAAAATGAAGATATGGACGGGATGCAAACCGTTTCTGATGCGCTGAACATTATCGACAAAAAAATCGCTGATAAATAACCCCACTACCATGAAGGAATTTGTAAATTTTGTGCTCCAAAAAGTAAATGTCGATAAAAGATTATTGGCCGTTTATTGTGTGGTATACTTCGCCTGGGGCATGGGTATGGACTGGTTTGGGAAACAAGTGGAAATTGCCCAGTTCACCTATTGGTGGCAGGTGATAAGCTGTTATATTCTGTATATGGTTCCAATTTCTTTGATACTTCGGGGGCTTCCGTTCCATATGCAATATGCTTATGGCTTAGTGGCCATGGGACTGCTTGAATTTGGAGGGTACGCCCTGCAAACATCTTATGCCTATCCAGATAATATCTTGGACCAACTCTTTAATATCCGAAACTTTAGCTTGGGAATGGCACTTTTCTTTGCGCTCTATTTTCCATTGGGGAATTGGCTTGTAGGAAAGATATACACCTCGCTCTTTCGCAGGGGCCGTGAGTCTTGAGTCTTATGTCTAACCCTTATTCAATCCCAAAAACCAATCTGCCCCTCACCAAATTATCTTCCCGTTTCTTTTTAATTTTTATCCCGTAATCACTGCTGTATAGGGAGAATAGTCCAATCAATTGATTCTTCTCGCGCGTAAAGTTAATGGTCACTGTTTTAGTGGTGGACTTTATGGTCAGGTTCCCCGTAACCAAAATATTGGCACCTTGCTGCTCAACTTTGGTGCTCTCAAAGGAGATGAATGGGTAGTCATCAACATCAAAGTACTTGCCGCTTCGCAGGGACCAGTTTCGCAGACCATTTCGGGTACTAATGGTTTTGGATTCAACACTGCCTTTAAACACTGATTGATCTAAAGCATCCCAATTGATGGTAGACGCTGACTTGAATCCCCCGAACGTGCCCTTAACACCATTATGGACAAATTCGAACCTAATGTCCCCTGAACTGATTTTTGCTTCTTGAGCTGATAAATGGGCAGTGGAGAGCGAACACAGTAAAAGACAAACAAAAACGGTGGTGCGTATCATAGGCTTTTAGTCCAAAAATAAGGAAAACCTTATCCCAAAGGAATAAATCTGGATATATTGGATAATGGATAGTTTTGTTATTCCTCCATTTAGAAGGAGTCGAAAATGTCAATACTGGATGTTAATTAGCAAAAAATTAAAGTTTATTTAGTGGATAAATGTAGGATAATTACTAATTTAAAGGAAGAATTTAGGGGGCTCTAAATATTTAAACAAAAATGCTATGGCAAGTGCAACTGAACAGCAAAGGGAGCAGTTCCAAGAACTTGTAATTCGTTTGGAACGAAACAATAATATGATTCAACGGCTCTCAAAAAAAGTAAACTCCTATACCTGCGAACCCAACAATTCTTCCTGCTTTGAAAAGCTATACGATTTGAGACACAGTTTTAAGGTATTTTCGGCCCAACAGAAACAAATTGTCTCACTATTAAATCAAAATACTGGGGAGGGGCAGAAACTCCATGGGGACATCCAGTCCCACTTGGAGCGCTTTAAGGAATTGGAAAGGGACATTGCGGCATACCTATTGGCTACTGGTCAATATCACTAGTACAGGAGTTCATTTTACATTTAAAATCATCGTTTAAACTTTAGGGGCGATTTGTTTTTTGCTGGCGTAAACATGCGTAATATTGTAGGGCCAAAACCGACCATTTGCGTATGGGAAAGTCTTCAAACACCACCCTTGTTATACTTGCGTTTTTTGCGATTTACGTTATTTGGGGGTCTACCTATCTGCTGAACAAGATTGCGGTTCTTGAGCTTCCTCCATTTATGCTGGCCTCTTTTCGATTTGTAACGGCGGGATTGCTGATTTTTGGACTGGCCCGTTTGATGGGTATACCCATTACCATCACCAAAAAACAGTTTTTGAACACCATTTTGGCAGGTTTCTTATTTCTAAGCTTTGGGAACGGGGTAGTGGTGTGGGCACTGAGATTTGTGGATTCCGGTTTTGCTGCACTTGAAATTTCAGCCCAGCCCCTGATCATTCTTCTAATGATGTGGATGCTGCAGGGCAAGAAAATTCAGCCCACATCCTTGATAGGAGTCTTTTTTGGGGTGGTGGGAATCTATTTATTGGTAAGTCAAAAACAGATTATTACCAAGGAGGGTTCCATTCTCGGTATGATCATGATCTTTGCCTGTATGGTCAGTTGGGCCTATGCCAGCATTTTTGTGGCCAAGGCCGACCTACCTTCCAATTACTTTGTAAATACCGGGTATCAAATGTTCACGGGCGGTATTATGTTGGCGTTGATGAGTGTAGGTTTCGGGGAAGAATGGTCTTCACCCTGGACGTGGAGCGCAAGTGTACAATGGGCCATGATTCTATTGGTTATTTTTGGTAGCATAGTTGCCTTTACCTCATTTAATTACCTGCTAAAACGGGTATCGCCAGAAAAAGTGGCTACCTCTACCTATGTTAATCCCATTGTGGCCCTGATTTTGGGCTGGTATTTTTTGGAGGAGGAGATTTCTGAGCAGTCCATTTTGGCGGCAGCTATCTTGTTAACTGGGGTCTATTTTATCAATACCAAAAAGAAAATTGCCATTTTTGAGCGTTTCAAGCGGTAGTTTGCTATTTGGAGCGATCCGATTTTTCCTTGAGTTCCTTTAAAGCCCTATTTAGACTTCTTGGGGTCACGCCGATATAGTTGGCAATATCTTTTTTGGATATCACCTCGGTAAATTCTGGAAACACTTCCTGAAGACGAAGAATATTGTCCTCAATAGGGTAGGCATGCTGATAGGAATGACGAGGGGCTTTATATCTTATTTTGTCAGCTAAGGATTTCATTATGAGTTTATTGAATTCTTTATCCTCATCTAAAAGTTTATTATACGAACTATGGTTCAGTGACAAGGTTTCCAAGGGAGTAATGGAAACAACGGAGCAGATGGTGGTAAGGTTGTTAAATGCCTCCAACTCACCAAATTCCATACCTACTCCTAAAAATTCCTGAATGAACTCCTTGCCGTTCTCATCGGAAATAAAGCACTTGACAATGCCTTTTGTGATCACATGCACTTTGGTATACCGCCTGTCCTGAGTGATGATTTCTTCTTTGGCTTGAAAGGATTCTCGCCGCACCCCAACATTTCCGGCTTCCCAGAGCTTGTTCATATAATTTGATAAGGTATGGTTGGTTCTGATCATAAGGTAATCGGGACAAATGTCCTTTTGCTTGTTTGAAAGATGGTTTTCATTTGTCATTAAAATTACAACATCCCTATGCCGATGTCAACAGCTAGAATCAATACTACATCAACCAAACAACATTTGTACTCTCCAAAGTTCATTTTGGTGTGTTTGGGTTCCTTGTTTTTTTCAGCAAGCTACAACATGCTCATTCCAGAACTGCCCTCGTATTTAGCCAGTATGGGTGGAGCGGAATATATTGGGCTGATTATCTCTTTATTTACGTTAACGGCCGGAATTTCCAGGCCCTTTAGCGGAAAACTAACGGATACCATCGGTAGAAAACCAGTTATGCTTATAGGTGCCCTAGTCTGTTTGGTCTGTGGTGGACTCTATACTCTTTTCACCTCGGTGTTCGGATTTTTATTGCTCCGATTGTTCCATGGTTTTTCAACAGGTTTTACTCCGACCGCTGCCTCCACTTATGTTTCCGATATTGTCCCACCCAATAGATTGGGGGAGGCCATGGGTATCCAGGGCATCGCATTTAGTACAGGTTTGGCGTTGGGGCCTGCGCTTGGGAGCCTTATCAAAATGCATTTCTCTTATGAAGTGTTGTTTTATAGCTCGTCTTTGGTATCCCTTATAGCCTTGATACTAATCGCTAATCTTGGGGAGACCCTATCCAACAAACGTCGTTTTCGGTGGGAGCTGCTGCGTGTTCGCAAACATGAGATTATTGCCATGGAGGCCTTACCCGCAGCCGTGGTTACCTTTTTATCCTATGTTGCTTTTGGAGTGGTACTCACCTTGATTCCCGATTGGACCGAAGCTGTAGGTTATGCCAACAAAGGTGTGTTTTTCATTGTTTTTACTATAGCTTCTCTTTTGGTGCGGGTGGTTGCCGGTAAGCTTTCCGATATTCATGGAAGAACCAAGGTCATTGGGATTGGAATGGCGCTACTCTGTATTGGTTTGATCATGCTTGGCGTAGTGCCCACGAAACATGGACTGCTATCGGGAGCAGCGGTCTACGGTTTGGGAATGGGCATTGTTTCCCCTGGCATCAACGCATGGACAATAGACTTGAGCAAACCCGCTCACAAGGGAAAGGCCATTGCCACTATGTTCATTGCTTTGGAAGCAGGAATTGGTCTAGGTGCTCTGGTCTCAGGATGGTACTATGGACAGAGTTTACAACGTATCCCAATTATTCTTTATGTGTGTGCATCGCTTTCTTTTATCGGGATATGTTATCTGTTATTGAGGTCAAAACGGAAAACCAAAGCTAAAACTTAGATCTAAATCCTTGATTTCTCTGTGGACGCGCCTGAACGGGTTTTCGACTTTTTCACCTTTGCGTTTCCAAAGGGATAGGTGAAACTTAACCTGTATATCCTGGAAAACCCGGATTCTGGACTATAGTCCACGGTGAAAACATCTCCGTACACTTCCTCGTCCAAAGTACCAATTCGGGAGCGAATATCAACACTTTGAAAAATATCGGTCACTGCAAACTGAAGACTACTTCCGTTGGCAAAGTCCTTTTTAATACCGGCATTTAAAGCTCCAAAACCATCTATGCGAATACTTCCGTTAAAATGCTCCGAGGTATACCAACCAGAAAGCTCAAAGGAGAAATCCCCAGGTAGTAATATGGTCTGACTCCCATTAAAATTGTAATGGAAATAGGAATGCGCCACCTGGCCCACAGTATGCAGCAATTTAAAGTTTCGTACGCCCATGGTGCCGTTCAGGTTCAGGTTCCACCAATGACTCAATCGGATTGGAATATTAGTTTGCATATCCACACTGCGTTGATAGTCCAGATTCACGGGAGCAATCACCGCTATATTGCTTAGGTCATTTCTGGTAATCTGAAAACGTGCTATAGGGTTCTGTTCGTTGGTTGCCAATAATGAGACGTTAAAACCCTTGTTGTTGTACGTAAGGCTTACATTATCTGTAATTGCAGGCAGTAATTGTGGATTTCCACTAAAGACGGAGGTTGGACCATTATAACTGAGATAAGAGGCCAAATCGGAATAGTTGGGACGGGTGATACGCTTATTGTAGACCAAGTTCAGGGAAGTGGTATCGGAAAATGAGCGAGTCAAAAATAAGGATGGGAAGAGCTTACCGAAACTTCTGTCCAAGCTGGAATCGTCAAAGGCCTGGTCCCAATATTCATAGCGAAGCCCCAGTTGTATATCCGTTTTGGTGCCGGGTGAAAAAGCAGTAATCCCATAAAGGGCCCCAATTTTTTCACGATTCTCAATAGTGCTGATAAAGCGTTCATCGGAAACAAAAACATCACCTTGTTGAATTTCTATACGGGCGTCATTTACAGTCTCACTCAAAGATGCCTTAAACCCACCTTCCAAGGATACTGCTTCGCTAATTTGCTTTTGATAATCAAACTTCAGAACACCAATACGAATATCCGTTTCATTAAAACCTCTATTTCCACGGTTATAGATTTCATTCTCTGGGTCGAAAGGGAGGCCCTCCCGATCAAAATAATCGCTTCTCACTTGGTTTGGAGTCTTGCTGCGATAGCCGATAAAATCCGCTCCAATCTGAAAGGAGTATTTTTCGTTTGCGCTCTCAAAAAACAGGGATGGATTCATGTTGGACCATCTTCCCGCGCCATTGAGTTCTATTTGTGCCTCCAGGAAAGGATTGACCTGAAACTCGTAAAGCCCACGATTTTGAATTCTTTGCTTAGGTCTAGAATGGTTATAGAGCAATCCTCCGCCTAAAATTGAATGTTCCGATAGCTGGTGTTCATAACCTAAATTAATATTGTGGCTTCGGTTGATTTCAAAGCGGTCACTTTTAAACTCAATAGATGTATTGCCGCCAAGTACGGGAATATCCGAAACGCCCTCAGCGATCCAACCACTAAACGAGTCATGATAAAGAAAGTTGTAGGATGCAAATAGACTGCCCCGTTGCCCACCATAGGTTAAGGAAAAGTTGTGTCCTTCTTTCAGTCCTTCCCCATAACCCAGATTGGCTCCAAATGAGCCCCGTAGTCCGGTGCTTTCATTTTTGGACAATACAATATTGATGATTCCTGCATTACCATCCACATCATATCTAGCGGATGGATTGGTGAGCAATTCAATCTTGTCTATGTTGTCCGCACTCATGCCATTAAGCAAGGCTATAAGGTCTTCTGTTGGGATGCGTTGCGTTTTTCCATTGATAAGAATCAGTGTACCGCTTCTACCGTTTAAAGAGAAACTGTTGTTTCGCTGGTCGAGGATTACCCCAGGAGAACGCTCAAGCAATTGAAGTGCGCTACTGCCTGTGGTCAAAATACTTTGCTGCACATTGATCACATTGCCTTCTGGTGTGCGCTGGATTAGTTTTCGTTGTGCGGTAATGGAAACACCGTCCAGTTGGGTTACGGATTCTGCCAAAGTAATAGGAGGGAAGGTCCTTTCTTTTGAATTTGTACCCACTTCAAAGGGTTCAGACTCCCAGTTCTCGTAAGAAAGCAGGCTCACTCTTAAGATATACTGACCTGGCTGGGGTTGGTCCAGTCGAAAGTGTCCATACTCATCACTGGTCCCTCCAGTCAACATCTGTTGGTCTGTTTGCCGTAAGAGCAGAACATTGGCGTAGGCAATGGCTGTGCCTTGTTGATCGTTTATGGAACCGCTTAACTGCGAGTACATACCATGAATTCCCAGAAAACCTATTAAAAAAAGAATTTGAATACGTTGCATCATTACATTTTGAAGGCAAGAAGTCCATTTCCCTTTACTTCTTCAAAAGAGAATGACCACGGTAGGGAATTGATGTATGAGTGGGTGTTTTGGTATGCATCCATCAATTTTTCGAGCTAAGAAGCGCTACAATTGCCTTTCGTCAATTATTCTCGACCTGATGTCAATCAAAAGCAAGGGCATTTGATGGATAAAGGTGTCCTTTGTATCTTGGAACAAGAAGAAACACCAATGGCTTCACAACACTTATCGTCATTTTTTGCGGTCCTATGGCGGTTTAAATTGCACCACGTTCTTTTTTGGGCAGTCTACCACCTTGCCTGGTGGAGCCTTTATGCGGGAAGCTTAGTGGAAGTCCTCGGATATTTTAATGAGGCGCATGGCGTGGTCAAATATTTGGGTTATGTCGTCTATCAAGCTGTAGGTGTCTACTTTTGTTTGTACGTGCTTATTCCCAAATTCCTTCAAAAGGGAAGGTATTTTTTGTTTTTCACTTCAGTAATCGGGGTGGTACTTTTCATGTCGGCCGGCATCACTTTTAATTACTATTTGGCTTCCCTGCTCACGGATAAAACGGTTTACGAATTGTTCAATGTCTTTCCGGAAAGCCCAGTAACCTTATTTAAACACAATGCTTTACCCTCTTGCGTTGGGGCCATTACTTTGGGGATGAGCATCAAATTGACCAAGATTTGGATTGATAGCCAAAAACGACAAAAAGCTTTGGAAAAGGAAAAGTTGGAGACTGAACTCAAGTTCTTAAAGTCGCAATTCAATCCACATTTTCTGTTCAACACCATTAACTCTATCTTTGTTTTGATTGATAAAAACCCGGAGATGGCTTCGGAGTCCCTGGTGAAGTTTTCCAATCTTTTGCGCTATCAGTTGTATGAATGTAATGCTAACCAAATCCCATTAAAAAATGAATTGGCCTATATTAAAAGCTTGTTGGAGCTCGAAAGTCTAAGGCAAAACGAAAACTTTGAACTGCAGATTGACTGGCCGGATACCATTTCAGAGGAGTACAGTATCGCTCCCTTTATTTTGATTCCATTTATTGAAAATTCCTTTAAACATATCTCCGAAGACCGAAAACTTAAAAAATGGATACGACTTCGAATCCAGGTAAAAGAGGGGAGTTTGATATTTCATTTAGCCAATAGTGCAAATTTTGAACTTAGACATGAGCTGCCGGAGGGTGTTTCCTATGGTGGACTCGGGCTTAAAAACGTAAAACGTAGATTGGCCATTATTTATCCAGAATCGCACAATTTGGTGGTATCCAAAGAAGAGGATTCCTATGTAGTGCATTTGGACTTAAAGCTCCGAAAGGAAGAAACGGTGCATCTTAAAAAGGTAGTGGGATGATCAACTGCGTGGTAATAGATGATGAGCCCTTGGCAAGGGAATGTATTACCAATTACATTGAGCAGGTGGACTTTTTGGAATGCGCAGGTACAGGTAGTTCCGCCTTGGAGATTCCACAATTACTAGAACAAAAACAAGTTGACCTTTTGTTTTTGGATGTGCAAATGCCCCTGATGAACGGTTTGGAATACCTGAAATCCAATCCAAAGCCCCCCATGACCATTCTCACCACGGCCTTTCCCAACTATGCCATTGAAGGTTTTGACCTGAATGTTTTGGATTATCTGTTAAAGCCGGTTTCCTTTAACCGTTTTTTCTCGGCAGCCACGAAGGCAAAACAACAGTTTACACTGCTCAATGGCCATGGAACTTTGTCGCAAAAGGAAGAGGAGCGAAGTTGTTTTTTTATCAAGTGCGATGGGAAATATGAGAAGATCTTTCAAGATGAAATCCTTTTTGTCCAAGCCATGCAGAACTATGTGGTCATTCAAACCACAAAACGAAAATACCTGACGCTGCTATTTTTAAAAAACGTTGCTGAAAAATTGGATTCGAACGCTTTTTTGCGTGTACATAAATCCTTCATTGTGGCGCTGGATAAAATTGAGGGAGTTGCGCAACATGAAATCCAAATACAGGCCTACAAGATTCCGTTGAGCAGGAACTACAAGAAGGAAGTAATGCCCAAGATATTGGGCGATAATCTTTGGGATAATAAATCGTAGCCTTAACTCTAATTTAAGATATCGAAACGGTGGGTGTACTTTACGGTGATGGTCTGATTGTTCAATAAATCCAGATCATTGTCATCTTTTACAATGTTGAACACCACAAAAAGTCCCGTATTAGCATTCTGCAACCATCCAAAGCGGGCATTCACCGAGGTGATTTCGGATACATTGTTCCGCTGGATCAAACTTTGCAGGAAAACCCTGGGTGTAAAGGAGTATGATAACCGCAATCCGCCCACCAACGCGGTAAAATTGCCGGTATCCAATTGTATATCGCTATGACTGAAATTTAAGGAGGAAATAAAACGGTCTCCAATCCTATAATTGGCCGTTCCGCTATTGGAAATTCGATCTCCATTAAAATAACCGCCGATAAAGGTCCTTGTGCTCAAGGAAAATGCATTGTTGGGATTGGTAATGAGCACAAACTGCAGTTCTTCATTTCTATAGTTGCCCACGGGAATGGGTACGCCCGAAAGTGTAAACTCCTCCAAAACGCGCTCCGTAGTGAAATTGATTCCGGTATGGATTTCAAATCCGCTTTTAAATTCCCAATGATTGTCAACATGCAGAAATCCAGTTACTAGCTCATCATCAAAGTTCCAGTACCCGCGATAGGAAACATGGGGTCTAATCTCCAACAGGTTACCGGCATTCTTTAATCGGTGCGCCTTCCAAATCAGAAATTCAGGCTTGCGAAAAGCGGTCCGTTGTAAAAATCCGACTTCAGGGTTGAATCCCTCACCAACTTCGGTGTAGCCCGCCCGTAAATCCCATCCGTTCCAATTGTAGTTGCCTAAGATTTTAAAAGCATGGTCATTTTCTTCGATACCTGGGGTAACGCTTTTGGCCACAAAACCTGTAATCTCTGCTTTGTTGCCAATACCCCATTTCCCATCCATGGCGAAAACCCTATTGTGGTCATCATCAATGTCGCCCAAGCCTTCTCGATTGATAAATATACCACCCAAGGAGGATCGGGTTCCCTGAAAATCATGGTTGATCCTTGCTACGGTAAAATTATTTTTGACAATGGCCGCTTCTTCCACATCGTCTGTGAACATGCTCAAAAAACCCACGTTGGTTTGCCCTACCTTACCAGAAAGTCGGGCGCCTCCAATGATGGGTACAAGGTCGCCATCATCCCCAATACCAATTCTGCGGCTGAAGAAGAGATCTACTTCACCCGGACTTCCAACACTGAATTGTCCGGCGTTCTCCAGGAAAAAGGCTCTTTTCTCCGGAAAAAATAAGTTAAAACGATCTAAGTTCACCTGCTGATCGTCCACCTCCACCTGTGCAAAATCTGTATTGTAAGTAAGGTCTAACGTTAAGCTGGGCGTAATGCTGTATTTGATATCGGCGCCTACCTCAAAATTGGTGTCCGTTTCGTAGGGGTCCACAGCCTTGTTGTTGACCAACTGCGTCAACGCATAGGGAATCAATTTCAAATTTCCTGGATTTCTCAGGTTAAGCCCCGTCAATTTTCCGGCCAAGGATAGCCGTTTCATATCAAAACCCAGGGGTAGGGAGGTCCAATAAGCTGTTTCGGTATACTTACTGATATTTCGTCTAAAATTTAGTCCCCAAGTCTTATTAGATCCTGCAGCAAACCGCAACGAACGAAATGGAATGGCAAACTCGGCGCTCCAGCCATAATCCCCCATTTGCGTGCGTACCATCCAAGAAGCGTCCCAATTGATGTTGGTACCTCCAATGACCCCACCTTGTTGTCTGTTGGCATTGAAATTACCTTTTCCCTCATTGTCTATCTGTGCATCATATTCCATTCCTTGGGCATTGGTTCCAAATAAAAACCCATTTTGGCGGTCGTGATAGGTATCTATTATAAACAAAAAACTATCCTCATCGGTAAGGTCGGCATCTCTACGCGAATCTGAGACCACGAGTTTTTCCGGTTCGGAATCATAGCAGACAACGGCGACATAAAAAGTGCTCTTGCTATAAGCTACGCGGATTACTGTTTTCTCGGATACGGGCTGACCATAATTGGGACGTAGCTGAATTAGATTTTCAATGGCAGGAACTTGTTGCCAAATGGGATCATTGATGATTTCCCCATCTATTTGTGGGTCATTTTCTAGAACAACGGCTTCAAATTGGGGTCTATCGGTAATAGAATCCAAGGGTTGTATCTGCTGGCTGTTGGCGAAGAGGAAACCGAGCATGCATAAAGCAATACAAATCGGTAGGTGATTGTTATTCATAAAACGAGGTCTGGCTTGGATTAAATATAGGGGTAATCTTGGAATAATTTTTGGTGCTTGACAACTATGCGGTCGATTTCGTATCTTATAGGAAAACAAAAAAAGGACTATGAACTACTGGAAGAAAACAATTGGGATGATTGCCACGACCATCTTGTTGGGGTGCGGTTCATCTTCGAGCTTGAGCGAACTTAGCCCTGAGGAACGTCAAGCATTTGAAGACTTGGTGAGTAATGGCAACTATGAGATTAGGGCCAGATGGGCACGACCTGTTTCGTTGAACAGCTTAACAGCTTTGGCAAATGCCGGGCTGTTGGCACCAGAGGATACTCCGTCACGAATCAATCTTTTGGACAATCCGGGTTATCTGCGGGTTATAGGAGACAGTCTATCGGTTTATTTGCCGTATTATGGTGACCGTCAAATCGGAGGGGGATATAACACCTTGAACAATGCCATCCGCTTTGATGGCATTCCCAAAAAAATGGAATTGGAAAAAGATGAAAAAAGTAATGGCTATCGGCTCAACATGACCATGGACAACAACACCGAGACTTACACCGTTGTGGCCAAATTGGCGCCAAACAGATTCAGTGTTATCAACGTGAATAGTACGCATCGTTCCGCGATTTCCTATTCCGGGGATTTCCAAGCCTATGATACAGAGAAATAGACCAACTATAAATACTTTCTTTTTTTGCGCAGCATTATTTTATTATTTGCGTGGAGTTACCTATTTGCTAAATTTTATCAAGTCTTTTTCATGAGATCTTCAACTGTCTATTACCCTATCGGACTGCTCCTTTTGGTGCTATCCTTTTTCCATCAGAATGCGTTTGCACAAGACCAGCGATTCACCGGAACTTTTGTTAGTACCGACCAACAATTAACTGCACAGGTCAAATATGAAGATGACCAATATCAAGGTGTGGTGAATTCTGGGGGTAATTTATTCGCGTTTAGAGGTGAGATGATGGGTGGTGTTATCCAAGGGGAATTGTTCACGGGAACCGCGACCATTCCGTATGTTACAAGTGCCATTGCGGGAGGTATTTCGGTAAGTGCGCAGGGCAATATCATTGAATATTATCAAACAAGTCCGGGACACGATTTAGCCAATGTAGATTTGACACCATACTTTATATCCTCCAGTTCCGGGAATCCTTCGGGAAACAACGATCCAGTTTCTATGGATAGAGGTAGTTATCCAGAACTTACCAATTATATCGCGGGAAGTCAATTGGTATATTATCAGCGTTCTTCCCTCGTGTTGGACGATACCGCAAGTTCCCTGACCTATGTGAATTTTTGTGGTGATGGGACATTCAATGTTAGTACGGAAGCTTCGTATAGCGTGGAGGGGAGATACGGTGGAAATGCCCATGGTGCCAGTAATGGTTCGTATGTGGGAACCTGGAGAGTGGAACAAGTCCAAGGAGCTCCCTCGCTCACGGTTAATTTTGCCAATGGACAATACAATACATATCCGATAAATATGGGCTACCTAAATGCTGGTAGATGGCGTATAGGCAATACCCAATATGCCATTCAACGGCATAAAGCGGTCTGTCGTTGATACCCTAACTTAAGTATTTAATTTCGTTATAAGTTTTTATGTAATTTCGAAGCACTATAGCTCTCCAATATTTTGGTAACAAGAGCCAAGTAATGTTTGTAAAAAAGTCCGGATGGGTTAATTAACCATTTACGACCAAAACGCTATAGTAGCAACTAACAAATTAAAACCGATTATGTTTAGAAGATTCAACCTCGTGGTTTTTATCACTTTAATTTTAATGGCCTGCAATGGTAAAAAAGAAACATCAAAGAATGAAACTGCCGTGGAACCCAAGGAAAGGGTACATCCAACCAGCTTACCATTAGATAGCCTAAACCTCCCGGAAGGATTTAAAATAGAGGTGTATGCTGAAGGCATTGATGGTGCAAGATCTATGGCTATGAGTGATAACGGGACCCTTTTCGTTGGTACACGAAATGAGAAAACTGTTTATGCGCTTCAGGATATGGATGGTGATTTTTGGGCCGAGAAAATCACGGTATTGGATTCCACACTCGAAGTACCCAATGGCATTGCCTTTCGGGAAGGTGATCTTTATGTAGCGGAGGTAAATCGATTGTTAAAGTATAGCAATGTGGAACAAGACCTGGACAACCCTTCTGCGCCAGAGGTGATTTATGATGATTATCCCACCGAATTTCATCATGGTTGGAAATACATTGCGTTTGGCCCAGATGGAAAGTTATATGTTCCCGTTGGGGCTCCTTGTAATATTTGCGAAAGCTCCGCTGAAGACGAACGCTATGCCACGATAACCCGTATGAACCCGGATGGCAGCAATAGGGAGATTTATGCCAAGGGCGTCCGGAACACAGTTGGTTTTACCTGGCATCCTGAAACAGGGGATTTATGGTTTACCGATAACGGAAGAGACCTAATGGGGGATGACATCCCTCCTTGTGAATTGAATCGGGCGTCGGAAGCTGGTCAGCACTTTGGATATCCCTTTTGTCATGGAGGTACAATTGCAGATCCTGAGTTTGGCGATGCGGAACACCCATGTGACAACTACACAGCTCCTGTGCAGGCTCTGGGTGCACATGTTGCTCCGTTGGGGGTGAAGTTTTATACGGGCAATATGTTCCCCAAAAACTATGAAGGGAAGGTATTTATGGCCGAGCACGGTTCGTGGAACCGCTCTTTGAAGGTAGGCTATAGAATTACCATGGTGACCCTTTCCGGCAACGAAGCGGTTAGCTATGAGCCTTTTATTGATGGGTGGTTAAATGATGCGACCCAGGACCAGTTTGGAAGGCCTGTGGACCTCCTATTTCTTAAGGATGGTTCCATGTTGATTTCGGATGACTTTGCGGATGCCATATACCGCGTATCTTATGTAGGCACATAATTGGAAGAGATACCTTGGATATGCTAAAAAAAATGTACAAACTGCGATTTGAGATTTTTTTGCTTACCCAGTTGGCCATTCTTTTTGGTTCGCTGTTCTTTCCAATCGAATTTTACGAGTTTGTATTGTTGCCCATCTTTTATTTGATAAGTATTCTGGCGGGCATTTTAATGATCTCGAAGCATAAAAAGCTGACTTGGTTTTTTATAGCCATATTTTTGGTCTCAGCATTTTTCTTTGGAAGTTCCATGATCATGAGGCAGGAATCAAGAAGTGATGTTTTTATTAGATTGACCATCTATTTTATCTTCCATATTGTGGTCACCTGGAATATTATCCATCAGGTATGGCAGGCCAAATTTGTCAATAGAAAAGTAATCGTCGGATTAATGAGTGGTTATGTCTCCCTAGGATTTCTTGCCTTCTTTCTTTTTATGTCGATAGAACTTACTTTTCCGGGGGCTTTTCAAGGAGCTTTGTTGGAGAACCAATCCTTTGAAATTAAGAGCGAGGCCATTTTGTACTATTCTTACATTACCCTATTGACCATAGGTTATGGTGAGATTATTCCTGCCATACCGATTGCCCAAAAAGCTGCCATTCTTGTGGGCTTGGCTGGACAGTTCTATTTGGTTATCGTTACCGCGGTAGTGGTGGAGAAATACATCCGCCATTCGGAGAAAAAATAGCCTAAAGATTCAACCAATAATTGATTTTTAGCACAATGGCCCGCTGTCGTGGGAAACGGATGCTTGGAGCAATAATTCCTCCGTTTTCCGTCTGGCTTTCGGCAAAATAGTTGTCGGTATACACCAAAAAGACGTCGGATACCGGCTTAAAGCGCCATTGTAAGCGAGAGTTAATGTTCAAGTTTTGTATTTGACTGTTGAATTGGACAAAAGTGGTCCAAAACACGTTCTTGGTAAAGGTGAAATCAAATCGAGTCCCGATCAATAGCAAATCTGCATCTTTTTGGGGGTCTGGCAATCGGATATTATTATAGGCAAAATTAAGGGAAGTAAAACCCAAGGGTTGGTACCTGTAGGTTAGCGTTCCTCCAATATTGTAGAGGGTTCCATTAAAATATTCGCCAAGTTGAGAGGTGAGATTGTAAGAGAATATCTTCCGGGCATCTGATCTGTAAGTTGCTTTCAAAAAAGAATAGGAATAGGAAGTTCCTGCATCCAAGGGAGTTCCGTTGAGACCACTGGGGTCAAAAGGATTCAATAGTAGTGTGAATTGCTTTTGGGCTCCCAATTCCAAGTAAGCGGTGCTTCTGTAATTGAATCTGTAGTTAAGGGAAAAATTCCAATCCAAATCGTCAAAAGTTCTGTTGTTTTTAATGATATCACCGGAAATTCCCGGACCATGTTTTTGTATGCGACCCTCCTTTGGATATTGATTATACCATAATTGGGGCGTCATTTGAAAGATATTGGTCCGCCTGACAAAGCCAACTTCCGGATTGTAACCGGTGCCAATGCTTTGTCCCAATAGATTCGACTCAAATCGGTAGGTACTATAGTTTAAAAAGCCTCCTAGGGCGTAACTGGAATTGGCGTCACTCTCGTCAAAAGACTGATGATAAAAAACCTTGCTGTTCCAAACATTATTGTTAGAGGCCAGGTTGACATCCAATCCTAGGGTACGATTGTAGCTATTAGGGGAAAGGGTAAAACTACCACCAATGGAATCCGCGAAGGCCTGTTTGTTAATGAAGGTAGCGCTCAAATATGATCTGGAAAGAATTCGCTGCTGCAAAGCGGTAACCAGATAGTTGGTGGAGGGTAGACCAATGGCTTCATTTTCTTTTAATTGAGCGTTCAAAACCCCCAATCGAAGGTTCTGGTTCAATTTCCCATTTAACCGTAGCCCGCCATATATCTCATTCTGTACGTTCTGACCTGTGGATTCATCCCTAGTTACCCCAATTCTGCGCGAAAAGAAAGGTCGGGTCCCATCTATGCCAAAACCACCAAAGAGGTCGGCGTTTTCCAAGAAGAACTGCCGACGCTCAGGAAAGAAAATCTCAAAACGATCTAGATTGGTCACCTGCTGATCTACTTCCACTTGGGAAAAGTCCGGATTTACGGTTAGGTCCAAGGTCATGGCGGGCCCCAATCCCACCTTGGCATCAAAGCCAAAATCTACCGAATTATTAGTGGGGGCATCCGTTTCGAAGTTTTTGGAATTTCGGAAAATCCCATAAGGAATAAAGGAGATGTTTTTCTTGGCTGATGTAAGGGGCTCATCCCATTGAAGCTCTTGGGTAAAGGCAAGATTGATGATAAACTGGTTTCTTGGAATCGGTGTCCAGGTGGATTGTTCGCTATAGGCGCTGTCAAACCTATAAAAGTTGATGTACCAATTGTCCAAATCCTTTTTATAGCGAAGTGTCCTAAACGGAATAGCCATCTCAACCGTCCAATAACCATCAAATATTTTGGCTTCGGAATACCAAACATTGTCCCAACTTGTGGAAAAGGTGTCCGAACTTAGTGTGCTTCCTCCGTTGGCGATTAATCCTTCACGTTGCACTCCGAAAGGATTTACTCCAAATAAAAAGGCATTGTTCCGGTCGGCGTAGGTGTCAATGACAGCGCTGAAAACATCATTGGCCTCACCCCTGAAATCCCTCCGTAAGGATGGAGTAACATATTCCCTAGGGCCTAAATTCAATAGTTTCGCAAAAATGTACAGATTATCTTCGTCATAAATCATTCGAACTTCGGTTTGGGCCTTGGCCGGGACTGAATCTGCAGGAAAGTACTGCGAGAAATTGTCCGCAATGGCTGCTGTTTGCCAATCTTCTTCATCCATGATTCCATCAATCCGAATGTTGCCCTGCACCCTTTTAATAGGTAAGTCGTTCTGGGCTTTCAGGTATGTATGTGTTAGAAAAACAGTTAAAAAGAGGACAAATATTTTGGGCATGGTTGCTCAGTTTATTCCAAAACTAATTTTCATGTTTTCCTTTCACTTATTATATCTGTTTTTTTGGTTATGGTATTTGAAAAAGGAATGGTATGTTGCACAGTTTTTTTTAGCTTAGTAAAAAATGGTTTTTGAATTTACAGGGCGAAGGATATCAAGGTCATAAGGAAGAATTGGAAATCAACGGGTTTCTGGTCTATTTTACTAAGCTCCAAACCAGCCAGAAAGTGGTCATTCATAAAGAAGTAAGCGAAGAATGGCTGCAGTTTCATTTTCAATTGGCCGGGAATACCCGCACTGTTGTGGCGGATTTAATTGATAATATTGAGATTAAGCCCAACACATTTACCGTAATCTATGAACGGTTGGGAAGCTGTGCCATACATTTTCCGAAAAACTGTGACTATGAAAGTTTTGGTTTTATCATGGAACCAGAATATTTTCTCAGTTCGTTTTTAAAAGATTTTAAGGAATTAAAGGACCTTAGACGAGTCATTGAAATGAATGATGAGTATTTCCTTGACCAGGGATATGCGTCATTGGATTCTGAGACACGGAAAATTATTCAGGACATCAAACAAAACCCGTTCACGGGAAATCTAAGGGAGGTCTATATAGAGGCCAAGTTGATAGATCTTATTTTTCACTCCATTCCCTTGTTACGGGAACGTACCTCTAAGGAATTTTCCAACTTGGATGATTCCAAACAGAAGATTATTCAGGCCAAGGATTATATCCTACAAAATCAGCATAAAAGGATTTCCATAAAAGATGTTGCGGAAGCCGTGGGAATGAATCAATACCTGCTGAAGACCAGATTCAAGGAAATCTTTGGTAAAAGTGTTGTGGATTTTTGCATTGAACTCAAACTGGAAAGGGCATATAATGAGATTCAAAACACGGACGATAAGATTACTTTTATTGCCTATGAAGTGGGCTATTCCAGCGTGGGCAATTTTTCAAATGCTTTTTACAACCGATTCAAGATTAGGCCAAGCGCCTTAAGGAAAAAACTAAATCCATCAGATTGATCAATTGATAAAACGAACCTTCCTATGAAATTAACACAGACTATTTTTTGTTTTCTGCTTGTAACCACAGCTTTTTCACAAAGATGGGCGACAGGTGAACTAGACGCCCTTTCGGATACTTATACCCAAAAATCCTTTCCATCCCTGGTTGAACTTTTGAGCATACCCAATGATGCTTTTTTTCCGGAGGATTTGGAAAAAAATGTACAATGGTGCGAACGGGAATTCCAACAACGAAAATTCACCACCACAAGAATCCCAACTGCAGTGGCACCTCTGCTTTTAGCAGAATTAAATAGAAAACGTGCCAAGAAAACCGTATTGGTGTACCTTCAGATTGATGGGCAACCAGTGGATACTACACGATGGTTTCAAAAAAGTCCTTACCTGCCTGTGGTCAAGAAAAAAAATGAGGCAGGAGACTGGGAAATGGTTGAAGATTTTAAAATTGAAAGCTTTCACCCGGATTGGCGGATTTTCGCACGGTCGGCCTCGGATGCCAAGGGACCAGTGGCCATGTTTTTAGCGGCTTTGGATGCAGCAGACGAAAAGAACATTCACCCAAATTACAACATCAAGGTAATCATGGATTTTGAAGAGGAACTTGGGTCTCCTCGTCTTCCGCAAGCTGTTTTGGACAACAGGGAACTCTTAAGTGCAGATATGATGGTTATTTTCGATGGGCCTAGACATATTACCAATAAGCCCACCCTGGTATTTGGAGCACGTGGCATCGCTACTTTGACCTTGACCACTTATGGCCCCATTGTTCCGCAGCATAGCGGCCATTATGGCAATTATGCCCCGAATCCGGCTTTGCGACTTTCACGATTGCTGGCCTCCATGAAAGATGAAGATGGACGGGTAACGATTCCCGGATATTATGAGGGCATTGTCTTGGACGAAAAGACTAAAGCGATATTGAAAAGTGTTCCCGACGACGAAACAGTTATCCGTGACAAACTACAAATTGCAGGAATAGATAAGGTAGGGGAAAATTATCAGGAATCCATCCAATATCCCTCTTTGAATATTCGTGGGATGCAATCCGGATGGATTGATGAAAAGGCTAGGACCATTGTACCGGGTTGGGCAAGAGCGGAAATTGATATTAGGTTGGTGTTGGAATCCGATCCTGTACGCTTAATTGGTTTGGTGCAAAACCATATCCAGAATCAGGGGTATAAGGTTTTGGACAGGGAACCCACGAAGGAGGAGCGCTTGACCCACCATCGTATTGCCACTTTGACCCATGAGATTTCATATCAGTCCTTTCGCACAGAGATAGACTCGGAGGTTGGAAACTGGCTGGATAGCGCTTTGGACAGGGCTTTTGGAAAGAAACCGATAAAGATTAGGATGGGAGGTGGGTCCATTCCCATCGCTCCTTTTGTAAATACCTTGGGTGTCCCCGCGGTTATCGTTCCTACGGTAAACATGGACAATAACCAACATAGCCCCAATGAGAACCTGCGATTGGGCAACTATAGGGAAGGAATTAAGACCATGATTTCGATATTGGCGGAAAAGCTATAGTTTCATTGGATGGGAATGGGAAAAATTGACTTTTGGCGATTTGCAGAACCACTGCTTCTAGGATGTTTCGCCAACATTCTCGTCAATTTTATTTTTAAGCCCAATAATCCTGATTTTATACTACAAGAATTCATAACAGCCATTGCTTTTTCGATTTTGTTCACAGAAATCAACCGTTTTATAGACGGCAAATTGGAACTTCGTATTCCCTGGACAAGACAGTTGGGGAAGCGGTTTATATGCCAGCTAAGCTTCTTGACGCT
>JBCCUY010000015.1:0-22102 GCA_039196145.1 Bacteroidota bacterium | reverse complement strand
CGGTTCAGTAGGATGGACATGACTCCCCAATCTAATAGTCACTTAATCTTTATTTGAATCAATGTCTACGAAGCTCTGCATAGTTGAAAAAGTAGTTTTAGAAGCCCTGGAAAGAATACAACTTGCATCTAAAGTCAAGAAACCCTGCCTGCTGTAGTAGCCCTACCAGGACTCGAACCTGGATCTAAAGTTTAGGAAACTTTTGTTCTATCCCTTGAACTATAGGGCTTTGCTATATCGGCACGCAGGCAGGCTTCTATTCTATCCATTGAACTACGGGGCCATTCTATATAAATGGATTGCAAAAATATGTTTTTTTGGACATCAATTACTAATGGGGTAGCTTGGATTTTAATCCTCCGTAGGCAAGAGCCCCTAACAAGGCTCCAAAAATAACGATTAAAATAGGTAGAAATCCTGCACCGAGAAGGGTATACATTGGCCCGGGGCAAGCGCCGGCCAAAGCCCAACCAAGTCCAAATAGTATCCCTCCCAGGGCATTGGACATAAAAGTCTTCTTTTTATCCGCAATGGTAATTGGATTGCCATCCCAGGATTTAGCTTGGTTTTTTTTAACCCACTGGACAAAAGTTGCGCCCAAAAGTACCGCAGAACCTATGATTCCATACATATGAAACGATTGAAATTGGAACATCTCATAAATTCGGAACCAAGAGGCGGCTTCAGATTTATAGAGTACAATCCCAAAGAAAATCCCAATCACAAAATACCCTAGATTCTTCATGCGCCAAAAATTAAAGGGAATAGTATATGGACCATGATTAAGCCCCCAACGAAAAAGCCCAAGACAGCAACCAAAGAAGGAAGCTGTAAGTTACTCAAACCCGATATTGCATGGCCAGAGGTACACCCACCCGCATAACGGGCACCAAATCCCACCAAAAAACCGGCAACCAAAAGTAGAATCCAAACTACAGGTTCCATTAAGGCCTCAACAGAAAAAAGCTCTGTTGGCAAATAGGAGGTCCCGGCACTATTGAATCCCAATTCTTGCAAATGGGCAATGGACTTTTCAGAAATGTCCACCCCTTCAGAATTGCTAAAAAAATTGGCCCCAAAGAAACCACCAATAGCAACTCCGGCAATCACGATAAGATTCCATCTTTTTGTGGCCGTGTCAATTTTAAAATGGTCCAGAAACCTTCCAGCTCCGCCTAGGGTGCATAAGGTTTCCAAATTGGACGACATCCCCAAACGCTTACCCATCAAGATGAGAATCGCCATAATCATGGCAATCAATGGGCCGGACACATACCATGGCCACGGCTCAAGCAACATAAGTTGTGCATTTAAAGGTTTGTCTTGGGTAAAAATCTATTTCTTTCCGCTGTTCATCAACGCCAATACAGAAAAAATTAGGACGACGACGACCAACGCAAAAACGCCAATCATCCAAACTCCGTTTTCCCAAGAAACCAAAGGAATTGTGGTAAGTAATTTCACTTTTATTGGATTTAAATATGTTCAAATGTATCACGGGAGATTTTTAAATAGTATGACATTTCTCAAGTTCGCGAAAAGATTAAAATACCCCCCAATAACCAGATTGGGGGATATTTAGAAACAACCGATCAAAAACTATTTTTTGTTTTTTTCGGAACTCAGTCCAAAAAGGGCATATAATGGGCAAAAGCTGATAAACCCTGTAAGGGTAAAAATTGCTGCCAGCCCTAAAAGGACATACGCCAAAGTCCCTTCTAGAACCTTAAAATAATAGAGCGCCACCACTACCAAGGCAACAAGTATCCGGAAAATGCGGTCAAAACCGCTCATATTCTTTTTCATCCTAATTGATTTTAACAGGACTCATGGAACTTTAGCCCATTCTTGGCATCCATTATCCTTTGGTTAGCAACTTGATCAAAACTATGGTATATTCATGTGGTTTTTGGTAACCTTGGTTACATAGCCGCCTAGAATTTTGATCTATTTTTGATTTTGGTATTCGTCGTACATGAAAAGAAGGGAATTTAACCAGAGGTTGTCCCTGGCCACACTATCTGGCCTTTTGGGAACCTATATCGTCTTCGGAAATAAAATGCCATCGGGATATGTTCCGCTTGGCCTTCAAGACCCGGACCCATTTAAACTGTTTCAAAAAAACAAGGAAATGGTGGTACTGAACAATAGACCTTGGAATATGGAGGCCCAGGCTCACTTGTTGAACGACCGGGTAACCCCAAATGAGTATATGTTTATCCGTAACAACGGAAAAATTCCAGAAAATATCAACCCAGAGACCTGGGAGCTAGTTCTTGATGGGGAGTCCATTCGAACTAAAAAGACGTATTCGCTCCAAGAACTTAGAACCAAATTTCCCCAGCACACCTATCAATTAACCTTGGAATGCGGGGGCAATGGTCGGAGCGAATTTGACCCTCCCGCCAAAGGAAACCAATGGACCGTTGGAGCCGTATCCAGTGCAAAATGGACGGGTGTCCGACTTCGGGATATTTTGGAGGATGTAGGAATCAAATCCGATGCTGTTTATGTAGGCTACCACGCAGCTGACACACACTTAAGCGGTGACCCCGGGAAAGAGCCTATTTCTAGGGGAGTGCCATTGGAAAAGGCGCTACAGGACGAAACCTTGGTGGCCTTCCAAATGAACGGAAAGGATATTCCATTGGCCCATGGTTTCCCATTGCGCTTGGTCTGCGGTGGTTGGCCAGCTTCGGCCTCCGGTAAATGGCTCACCAGATTAAGCATTCGAAATCAAGTTCATGACGGTGCAAAAATGGGAGGAAGTTCGTACCGGGTACCCTGTGAATCTGTTGCTCCCGGGAGCGAAGTGGACAAAGAAAACATGTGTATCATAGAATCCATGCCCGTAAAATCCCTTATTACATCCCCGAAATCTGGAGCGCTCATACAAAGCGGTCAAAAACTAAAAATAAATGGGCATGCTTGGGCAGGGGAACTCAAGGTTGAAAAGATGTCCTATTCCCTGGATTTTGGAAGTACATGGCAAAATTGCGCACTTGAAGCACCTGCCAACCGATTGGCCTGGCAGCACTTTAGTGCCTCCATCGCATTTCCTAAAAAAGGATATTATGAAATTTGGGCAAGGGCCACCGACGAAAACGGAAAGAGTCAACCCATGGTTCTACCTGGCTGGAATCCGAAAGGCTATTTAAACAATGCTTGCCACAGAATCGCGGTAAAAGTAGTATAAAATGAATGATGGTTTTGAACATCAGGTAAAACTTTTGTCCAAAGTGCTTTTCGCATTTTTGGTCTTGTTTCTTGTGCTGTTTGGAGGGCTTTTTTACCTGGCAAACAAACCCCAAGAAGTCCCTGAAGTCCTGGTAGAAGATGATGCCGTACCCCAAGATGATTTCATAGAAAATGGGATTCATGTCGCTACTGGCTTTGTTGAGGATGAAGGAATGAAGGTTACCATTCAAAACTGTACCAATTGCCACTCGGCCAAATTGGTCACCCAAAATCGGATGAACCGGGAAGGTTGGGAGGCCACCATACGATGGATGCAGGAAACACAAAATCTTTGGGACCTTGGCAACAATGAAGAACTTATCCTTGCTTATTTGGCCAAAAACTACGCCCCTATTTCAAAAGGTAGACGCCAAAATTTAAAGGATGTGGAGTGGTATCCACTTCAATAATAGATTAGAATGGAATATTTAGATGCCTTTACAAGCAGCATACTGGGAACGGCCAACTGGACGTGGAAATCAATTGTCTTCCAGGTACCGTGGCATTCCAATTATTTCTGGGGCCTCATTCTAATATCCTTAATAGTTTGGTTGTTGGAAATACTTTTTCCCTGGCGTAAAAATCAATCCATTTTCCGAAAGGATTTTTGGCTCGATGGGTTTTACATGTTTTTCAATTTCTTCATTTTCACCATCGTAATCAGTGGGGTCTATGATGTGTTGGGAATCTGGTTCAAACAATTGGGAATAACTGCTGGCAGCCTGGCAGCCTTCAATATTTCAGCATGGCCTGCATGGACGCAGCTGCTCGTCTTTTTTATTCTATTGGATTTTGTGCAATGGTTTACGCATGTGCTCTTACACAAGGTTCGGTGGCTTTGGCGCTTTCATGAGGTGCACCATAGCGTAAAGGAAATGGGGTTTGCAGCTCATTTACGTTACCATTGGATGGAGAATATTCTCTATAAACCTTTAAAAACTTTTGGGGTGATGTTGTTGGGAGGTTTTGAACCAGAGCAGGCTTACATCGTACATTTTGCGGCCATTGCCATTGGTCATCTCAACCATGCCAACATTAAGTTGACCTATGGCCCCTTAAAGTATCTTTTTAATAATCCGGTGATGCACCTTTATCATCATTCCTACGTGCTGCCCAAAGGTGCCTTTGGGGTTAATTTTGGAATAAGCCTCAGTCTTTGGGACTATATTTTTAAAACGAACTACATTCCGGAAGAAAGTGGCACTATCATTTTGGGATATCCAGGGGATGAACAGATGCCCAAGAATTTTTGGGGACAGCTTTGGCATGGATTCAAAAAGGAAAAGAAGAGTACTTAACCCAATTTGCCAACCGCACAACTTACATAGGATTTTGCCTTTTGTAAAATACCATTCTCCTCATCCATGACAGGGTAGCCAAGGGTCCTTAATTTGCTTTTTACCTTTTGTAGCATAGTGGTTTCGAGGAGTTCCAAACTTATCATGGACGTTTCAGTTTCTATTACTATAATATCGACCCCATTAATTTTATTAAGATTGTTGGCAATCGTATTGGCACAACCGCCGCATTTCAGGTTTTGGATTTGAAGGACTGTTTTCATAAAATTTTCTTGTTTAGTGGTTCCAGTTTCGGTAACCTCCCTTTAAATCGAATACACTTACAAATCCCATCTTCACGAGCCGCTTGGCCGCTTTCTGACTCCTCATACTGGATTGGCAATAAAGGTAGACCGGGTTTTCCCTATCCATTTTGGAAAAGGCCTTATTGAACTCATCCCTTTGAAACAGGTCAATATTCAGGGCTCCCTTGATATGACCCGCGGCATACTCCTTCGCAGTCCTTACATCCACCAAATTAATCTTGGAACCGGCAATGGCCTTACCATAGGCTTCCCGGTCCAAGACCTTAATTACACCAGTACCCTTATTTCTTTTGAAAAGATTGCTTAAAATGGACATTTTTCAACTTTTAATACTATTCTGAAATCCAGTCTTGGTATCCCCCAGAATAATCATAAATTTTCTTGAATCCTTTTTCCTTCATCAGTTCTGCGGCCCTGTTGCTGCGCCCTCCCATTTTACAGTACAGGTATACCGGTTCCTCCTTGTCAAGCGATGCTATTTGTTCCAAGAACTGCTCCTGATTGTTGATGTCAAAATTGATGGCGTCGCCGATATATCCAAGATTGTATTCCTCAGGAGTACGAACATCTATCAGTTGTACATCTTGCCCAATTGCCATTTGCTCTAGGGTGGTTTTGTCAATTTTCTCGCTTAAACCATTGCCTTTACCATCACCACAGGAAAACTGTCCTAGTAAGGCCATAACGAGCATGAATAATTTCAACTTGCCATTCATCTACTACTTTTTAAGCGTGGTTGGGCATACAAAGTCGGTTACAGGAATCCCGGCCTCCTTAATCGCCTTGAATCCTCCAGCAATATCCACAAGGTTATGGATGCCACGACTCTTTAAGATTGAGGCGGCGATCATACTTCTATATCCTCCTGCGCAGTGTACATAAAAGGTTTCGCCTTCCGGAAACTCGGCAAGGTGGTCATTGAGGTAATCCAAAGGTGTAAGGGCAGCGTCCATGATATGTTCCGCTTCAAACTCGGTTTCCTTTCGTACGTCAAATACCGGAACTTTTTCCGCTACAAGTGGCTTGAATGTTTCCGCACTAATACTCTTCACCGTGTCGACTTCCTTACCTGCTTTTTCCCAGGCTTCCAGTCCTCCATCCAAATATCCTATGGTTCCATCAAAACCAACACGGGAGAGTCTGGTAATGGTTTCCTCCTCTTTCCCCTCTGGCGCAATCAACAAAATGGGTTGTTTCACATCGGCAATCAAAGCTCCGACCCAAGGGGCAAAGCTTCCCCCTAAGCCAATAAAAATGGACCTAGGCACATGACCTCTTGCAAAGTCATCTTGGTGACGCACATCCAAAACAACTGCCCCTGTTTCATTGGCAGCAGTCTCAAAAGCATCCGGGGTCAAGGCCTGGGTCCCTCTTTCCAAAACTTCATCTATATCCTCATACCCTTCTTTGTTCATTTGTACGTTCAAGGGAAAATACAATGGTGGGGGCAGCAACCCATCGGTGACCTCCTTTATGAATTCATCCCTTGTCATGTCCGCTCTAAGGGCATAGTTCATTTTTTTCTGATTCCCTAATGTGTCAACGGTCTCTTTCATCATATTTTTTCCACATGCCGAGCCAGCTCCATGGGCTGGATAGACAATCACCTCATCATCAAGGGGCATTATTTTGCTCCTGAGGCTATCAAAAAGGATTCCCGCCAGTTCTTCCTGGGTCATATCAGCTGCCTTTTGTGCCAAATCAGGTCGTCCTACATCACCGAGAAACAAGGTGTCCCCACTAAATATGGCGTGGTCCTTCCCTTCTTCATCTTTTAACAAATACGTAGTGCTTTCCATGGTATGTCCCGGAGTGTGCAATACTTTAATGGTTAGGTTTCCCACGGTAAACTCTTGTCCATCATTGGCAATAATCGCCTCAAAAGCAGGATCGGCATTTGGTCCATATACAATAGGCGCACCCGTTTCCTTGGAAAGGGTAACGTGCCCACTTACAAAGTCTGCATGAAAATGGGTTTCAAAGATGTATTTGACCTGCGCTCCGTCTTCTTCCGCTCTCTTTACGTAGGGCTTTACCTCCCGCAAAGGGTCTATTATAGCCACCTCTCCCTCACTTTCAACGTAGTATGCGCCTTGGGCCAGACATCCAGTATAAATCTGTTCAATTTTCATGGGATTTCATTTTTGGGCAAAGATAAGCCCCATGGATCTATTATTTGGTTACTCAGGTTACAATTGGTTGGTTTTGGACTGTAAGGATATCTTTTCCTGTATCCTGTTTTTTTCTTTTTGATGCGAGCAATAGTCCATAGCTTCAAAAGTCCTCACAAAAAGGTTCTCCTTTCCAATAACATTGATGAGGTCGCTACTGTGAAAAATGTCCCTTGTTGGACCAATGGCGCCGGCAATAATGAACTGAATCTGTTTGGAATGCAGGTCTTTTACTATCCGTTCCACCATGGCGACAGCGCTGCTGTCAATATAATTAATAGCTTCGGCATTCAATATTACATATTCCAGTTTGTTTCCCTTCCGTTCTATCTGCTTGTACAATTCTTTTTTGAAGAAGTCTTTATTCCCAAAATACAATTGTGCATCAAATCTAAAAATCAGGATATTTTCCAACACTTCGATTTCCTCCACAAAGCGATTCACATTTTTGAAATAGTCCGTGCCCTTTATACGGCCCAAAACGGCGATATGGGGGCGGGAAATTCGGTATACCAACAACAACAGGGAAAGCAGAATGCCAAGGAGAATCCCTTCTATCAAGCCGATAAAAAGTGTCATCAAAAAAGTCGCCAGGAGCAGGATAAACTCATCTTTCCTATATTTTAGAAGCACTCTGGGATAACTGAAATCAACCAAACCGAAAACGGAAACCATAATAATGGCACCCAAGACGGCAGTGGGAAGGTGATAGAACAATGGTGTCAAGAATAGTAGTGTGGCCGCGACGAGAATTGAACTAAAAACAAGTGTCATTCCAGATTTGGCTCCGCCCTGATCGGCTACTGCCGTCCTGGAAAAGCTACCGGAAACCGGAAAAGATTGAAAAAATGCCCCGATAATGTTGGATAGTCCCAACGCCCTTAGTTCTTGGTTTGGTTCAACCTCATATTCGGAATGTCTTTCCTCTACTGTTTTGGCAATGGATATAGATTCCATAAATCCAAAAAGGGCTACGGTAATCGCAATTGGTAAAAGCTCTCCAAAGCCCTTTGCTTCTATTTGCGGTACTTGAAAAATTGGCAAACCTTCCGGAATTTCTCCTACAATGGAGATTCCAAACTTCGAAAGATCAAAAACGTAGGTCGCTAGAATTCCAAGAATTACAATCAATAAGGCAGTGGGTATTTTTTTGCTGATTCGGCCCAACAACACAATCACCAATATGGAAGTGATACCAAGTCCAATAACATACGGATTGAACTGTGCTAGATTTTCGAAAATGTTGGTTAGCAACGCATAGATTTTGTTGGATTGCGGGAAGTCCACTCCCAAAATATGTTTTAACTGTCCCAAACCTATCAAAATAGCAGCAGCCGATGTAAATCCACTTATAACCGGTTTGGACAAAAAGTTGACAAAGAATCCCATTTTCAAAATTCCCAACAACAATTGCAGCGAACCAATAATCAATGTTAGGAAAAGAACAGTGGCAATGTAATCCTCAATATTCGCTAAATGCAAGGCACCTATTCCGGCAGCCACCAGCAAGGAATCCATGGCCACAGGCCCCACTCCCAATTGTCTGGAGGTACCAGTAAGCGCATAGATAATTGGCGGGACCAAAGCCGCATACAACCCATAAATGGGGGGCATTCCGGCAATCATGGCATATGCCATTCCTTGGGGAATAAGCATTACACCTACCGTTGCACCAGCTATAAAATCGTTTAGGAAAACATCACGGTTATAGGTCTTTATCCAGGATAAAATAGGCAGGTAACGTTTGAACATTCAGTCAAAGTTTGTGTAAATGTAAGCAGCAACAATATGATTTACAGTAACCCAAGGCACAAAATTAGAGATCAAGTATCTGAATGTAGTTCCTGTGAAGCTGTAGTTTTTTCATTTTTTCCAATCGCTTCAGCAATCTAGAAACCACAACCCTTGAAGTATGGAGGTCCACTGCAATTTCTTGATGCGTATTCCGGATGTTCCTGTCCTCGCTTATTTCGGATTTCTTTTTAAGGTATTCCATCAAGCGCTCGTCCAGATTTTTGAACGCTATATTGTCCACCGTATGCAGGAGTTCGTTAAGTCTATGGTGGTAACTTTCCAGAATATAACTGCGCCATCCTTTGTATTTGGCCATCCATTCTTCCATTTTCTGCACAGGTACCATGATAATGGTGGTGTCTGTCTCGGTGACCGCTCTTATCTCGCTTTTGGATTGTCCCAAACAGCAGGACATGGTTACCGAACATGTTTCCCCCTGTTCCAGATAATAGAGCAGAAGTTCATCACTATCCTCATCTTCACGCAATACTTTAATCACCCCTGAAATAAGCAGTGGTATTTGTCGAATGTAGTTCCCAATATCCATCAAGGTCTCTCCAGCGGGCACCTCCATCCAAGTGCCTATGGTTGCGATTTCTTCAATTAAAGGGGTTTCAAAACGGCTGCCAAATGTCTGATTAAGTTCGGTCTTCATTGCACTACTAAATTCCCCTCTAAGGTAGCTATTTTGTCAATTTGGCGAGTCACTATTCAACATTCATCACCATGTACATTCCAAGGGCATCCAAGGAGCGTTCCCTAAAGCCAAATTGATGGTAAAACCCACCTACCCCTTCGGCTGCCATAAGACCGATAAAGGCATATCCCGAAATCGAATGCTGCAAAAAGGCCATGATTTTTTCCATGATCAACTTTCCTATACCAATACCTTGGCATTTCGGATGAACTATAACATCTTGGATGTAAAAATAAATAGCACCATCGCCAACTACACGCCCCATGCCAACAGCTTCTGCATCCACATGAAAGCACACTGAGAACAAATCCCGCTCCAAAGCGCTACTGACCTTATCATCCTCAAGATCAACCCAGTCGGTTGTAGCCCTCAACATTTGGTAATCTTCCAGTGTCAAGGGCCTTAACTCTACCTTTTCAACATTCATTGAATTAATTGCTTAAACTCCCTATTTGCTGGCCAAGCCTAACACTTAAACCACTTAACCGTTTTTTTTCGAACAACAACAACACCGTAGATCCACCATAAGCAAAATGACCCAATTTGTCACCTTTATACACCTGCACCGGTTTCACATCCTTAATATTTTTGAATTTATCTTCGAGCACTACTGAGCCAATGGTCTGTAGGCCAATGGGAATCATTGCAATATGTCCGTACGTTTTGGTATCGATGATATAATATCCGTGCTTAAAATCCTGAAAAACACTATAGTCCTTATTGTAGGCCACATTACCATCGTTGATGATATCCAAAATATCGGGCATCCCAAATAGCCTATCCCCTACTTCTTCTTTGGACTCTACCATGGTTCCTGAAATTGGTGCATGAAAATGATGGTAGTTGGTAGGTAAAAGGAAGACGGCCAGTGCCGTTCCGCCCACAAACCTTTCAGCATACTTGGACCCATCCAACAACTCTGTCAAACTTAAGGTCATTCCAGCCTTGGTTGGAATTTTGGAATCGAGCTGTACATCGTTATTAATCATATTGATTACACCGTCCGCAGGGGAAACCAGCACCGAATTGTCGTCCATAGCGGTTATGGGTCGGGCCCCGGGTCTTAGATCTCTCGTAAAAAATTCATTGAAGGATTTAAATCCATCAAGGGGCATTACAAAATCCCCATGCTTGAGGCTTTTATCCGATAACCATTTGTCAATATTGGCGGTAGAAGCCGGACTGTCCATAAATTCCCCTCTTTCCGCTATAAAGTCCAAGGACCAACTTAGCCCGGGTTCCTCCTTGATAAATTTCATCCCAGCCGGATTTTTATAGTACAGGAATGAAAATTCAATGATTCTGTCCAACCCATCATGGGTGTGCGGTAAAAAATAAAACCACTCATTTAAAAACCCAAAAAGGTCTTCGATATTCTTACCTTCCCAAGGATTTGGCGAACCATCCGGGAGCGGGTGCACGTTTTTGAACATCTGTTCTACCGTTGTCCTGAATTCGGAATTCTTTTTATAGAGTTCCTTAAGTTCCGCCACCGATTTACATTCTTGTTGGGCACAAACGCCCCAACATCCGACTAGCACAAAAAACAAGAGTGCAATGTTATTTCTTAAATGCTTTCCCATAGTTACTTCATTTTAGGATTATTTATTGATTCTTATGGGGGAACGAAAAGTTATTTACAATTTCACATACCTTTCTTTAATGATATTGAAATGCCGAAGCTCGTGTCCGGCTATGTGATAGGCCAATGCCCGTACCGTCCTTTTATTTATGATGCTACCATCATAATCGATTCCTTCCCCTGATCTTAGATGGGTTTCTTCAGGAAGGTTTTCGAACAGGGTAAGTGTTGCCTTTCTTACGGATTCATATTCCTTGAAGATGTCATCCAGACTTCTTTCATTTGCTCTAGATTCCAAAGCGTAGGCATCCTGGTCGAACCCATGCAAGGGAGTATCATCATTCCTACCATAGCGCAAAGCACGATATGTAAAAATACGCTCATCATCTATAAGGTGCACCAGAATTTCCTTTATAGTCCATTTCCCCTCCTCATATCGGAAGTACAATGTCTCTTCAGGAAGTCCATAAACGAAAGCCTTTAACTCTAAAAAATTGTTCCAGAGTTGTTCCAACAAGGGTTTGTCCTCCCCTACTAAATCCATGTAAATGCTGGAATACGAAGGGTATTCAGATGGCTGCGGTCTTGGTATTTTTTGTGTGGCTTGCATCATTTAAAGTTTTTTGCCCAAACCTTGGCCCAGAGGCCCAAAGGTTCTATTAGTTCGTACAGTTCCTTGCCATGTTGGGTAAGTGCATATCCATCAACGGTCCGCTCGATCAAATGACAATCCCTAAGTTCCTTAAGCCGTTTATTTAAAGTGGTAGGGGAAATGCTCTCACAATATTCTTGAAGTCTTCTGAAAGTACTGGGGCCGCTATAAAGGTGCCAGATGATACCCATGGCCCAACTTCGACCCAAGAGATCTAACAGTGCCATAACTGGAGCTCCTGATTTGGAGCCTCTAACGGGTTGGCCTGGAATTGGTAATGACATAGTTTGCTACATATTTAATAGCAAAGCTACATATATTGTAGCATCTTACCAAACCTTTAAATAAAAAGACCCGTACCTAGGCACAGATCTTCACAAACTAACTCACGGATAAAACCTAAAACAGACTTTTCCTATTATTTTATAGGTGAGGCCGTCATGTGGTTCTTATCTATTTCCAAACCAAGTAAATCCAGAACTGTTGGTGCAACCTGCGTGGTGAACAGTTGCTCTTGGATTGCCACTTCACCTTTTGTTTCGATTCCCTTACCAAAGATTACCAACCACACCTCATCCGCTCCATCAATCTTGGAACCATGACCTGTCCACGTATCCAGAGGTTGGGTACCCCGACCATGATCCGTTGTGATAATAAAAACCGTTTTATCCCTGTAGTATTCATCCTTTTGTGTGAATTCCCATAGTTCTTGTATCATTCCGTCCGTATTGTTCGCAGCCCTTAGGTAGGCTTGATAATCTCCCTCATGGGCGAAATCGTCAGTTTCACCATAGGCAATATAAACCAAGTCTGGATGCTCCTTTTTCATTTTTTCCAAGGCAAAATGATGCGTAAAAGCGTCTAAACGGACACTTCCCCAAGGACTGGGCACCTGTTCCTGTAGCTGGTTCAAAAAGATTTCCCGCTCACTCAAATTCCCCACAGCGGGCTCAAATCCTGCATTTACCGGAATACCGGAACGTTCTTCGTTTATGATGAATGGAAAAACATCCCAACTACCAAAAGCAGCTACTTTTCCCTTACTGCTTTCCTTATATAATTCCAATATGGTTTTATTCGGGTTGTTGAACTTGTCATTGCTATCGATTCTGGCATCATCTGCCTTTCCAGTGAGGATCTCATTGTAACCTGGGTACGAAAACCACATCTTATTGGTTAGGTTCATCTTGCTTTCTAGGTCTCTGTTCCCATGAAGTTGACCTATTTTGACCACTTCCGTCCAGAAAAATGGCATCAATGCCTGTCTTCTAGAACTTGGAGAATCCCTCCAAAAAGACTGTTTTAAGGCTATAGTATCGTGTACGTAATCTGTGTTTGCAATCAATTTCGAGTCAGCACCGCCAAAAAGCTCTTGCCACCTTAGGCCGTCCAACGTAATAAGAATCACCTTGGTATCATTCCCTTCCTGTCCCATTGCGCATATTCCCAACAATAGAAGAATACATAGGAATTTAATCTTATTAGTTTTCATGATGCTTTTGGTTTTTGGATTGATTTTATTTGTGGAATCTTTAAAATCCTCTACACCTCAAAATCCCATACGGCAATTTTATTACCATACATGGCATCCAACCCCATCTGCACGCAAGCTGCCGTATTTGCTCCTGTTAGGATATTGGAAATGGGTTCTTCATTTTTAAGAATGCTGTTCTTAAAGTCAATCAGTGCCTGTTTGCTGGGATCTAGGTGCTCCACATGAATAGGGATTCCTTTTCCTTCAACCCAGTTCACGGTAGCTCCGGAAACACCATCCACTTCTCCAATTTCCTTTTCACGGGTTCCTTCGGGATAAAACCACGCTTTTACATAGTCCAGTATAATGGTTCCCTTGTCGCCCATCACTTTTATCTGATAATCCCCCATGGCATTTCCTGTTAAACAGGTAAAGGTTGCCTTCACCCCATTTGGGTAACTGTAGATGAGCTGGATGTTATCGTAGGTTTCCCGTCCATCTTTCCAATAATCGATTCCCCCAACACCCATAACAGATTTTGGCGTGGTATTTAGCACCCAATTGACGAAGTCGAGCTGATGGGAACAAAGTTCTGCAAGCAGACCTCCTGAATATTCCCGATACATGCGCCAATTGATCATGCGTTCCAACTTTGGGTCCGGAACGGGCCGCCTCCAATCCCCATTTCTGTTCCACTGGCAATCAAAGGCAATCACCTTTCCAATTTTACCATTGGCAATAAGGTCGGCCACATGGGTATACAACCTTGAGCTATGATATTGATGTCCGGTTTGAACAATAGTATTGGTTTCTTTTTCTTTTTGAACCAGTTTTTTTAGGGGTCCATATCCTTTGACCAATGTTTTTTCACAATATACATGTTTGCCGGCATCCAACGCATCCCAAGCAATTTGGGCATGTTCACTGAAGGGGGTAGCCACCAAAACAGCATCAACTTCCTTATTATCCAACACTCTTCTATAATCCGAATATCCTTTGGACTTTCCTTGCGTTTTGGTCAAAGCGCTTTCCAGACGAAAAGGAAGAATATCGCAGCAAGCCGTTACCTCCAAACCATCAGTATCCTGGATGATGGGAATAAGACCCCCTCCACGATCTCCTGTCCCGATGATCCCCATCCTAATTTTGCTGTCCACCTTTTCTTTTCCAGCATAAATTTCAAATGGCCCAACGGTCGAGATTGCTGCTGCAGTCATTCCCGTCTTCAACATAAAATCCCTTCGCCTCATTCTAAATCAAAGTTTTGGTTCCCATCCTTTCGCATATTCCCGACCCCAATTCTTCATTGCATCTTCATTGTTAAGCACCTTCCCAGTAGTTGTATCAATTTTTAGGGTGTGTCCCGCATCCTGTGCCATATTCCCCAAATGACAAAGCATTGTGGAAATACTGGCGTCCACAATGGGAGCGTTCATTTGTCTATCTTCCCGAATGGCATCGAAAAAGTTGCCCACATGATCTACGTCCAATCCACCTATGCCCTGTGTATTGGTTGTGGCACTCGCCGATTTTTCAAACTCAAACTTAACCGGGTTCCCGCCAAGATCAAACAATTTATAAAAATTCCGATCTAGTTGAATACTCCCTTTGCTTCCATAAATCGTAACTCCCCTACCGGGACGGGAAGGTTTCATGATACCTCGGCTGTGGCCTGTCCATGTAATGAATTTGTTACCCCCAAAACCGTAGGTCACCTGTTGATTATCCACAAATTCCCAATCATCGTCGTAGGTATACTTTCCCCCAAAGGAGGTTACCGTTTCCGGAAGATCTACACCTAGGGCCCATCGGCAAATGTCAATTTCATGGGTACCGTTGTTATGGATTTCCCCTGTTCCCCAATTTCGGAACCAATGCCAATTATAGGGATGTACATTGTCTTTATAAGAAGTTCTTGGTGCCGGTCCCTGCCATAAATCCCAATCCAATGTTTTGGGAACATCGATAACCCTTCCCTTTCCTATTGAACCTCGATTATTGGAATAATAGGCTTCCCCCTTGTACACTTCACCAATGATTCCATTCTTGATATCTTTTATGGCCATTTGCGAGGTTTGGGCAGAACGCTGTTGGTTTCCCATTTGCACTTTTTTATTGTACTTCTTCTGGGCTGCAACAAGTAGGGTATTTTCATACGCATTATGACTACAAGGTTTTTCAACATACACATGTTTTCCTGCCTGCATGGCCATGATGGACATGGGTGCATGCCAATGTTCTGGGGTAGCTATGAACACAGCATCCACATCCTTATCCTCCAAAATTTTTCTAAAGTCCTTTTCCACTTTTGGAATGTAACCGATGTTTTTCTCACACCAAGCGTTGTGTTCCTCAATAATGGTGTCGTCCACATCACAATTGTACAATACCTTGGCAAAAGGATAGGCATTAATTGCAATGATGTGGGCCTTAGCTCTACTTCTCACTCCAATAACTGCACAATTGACCTGTTCGTTGGAATCCAGTATTTGGCCATAACTTTTGGCCGAAAAAATAGCGCTGCCTAGGGTTACCGCCGCCGTGCCAGCCGTTGTCTTTTTAATAAAATCTCGTCGCGTTCCCATTCCTAATCTTGAATTATTGGTTTTATCTTGATGTTCTTGAAACTTACAAGGTCTCCATGGTCCTGAAGCAAAATATGGCCTTTGTCCACCTCTCCAAAATTGGGCCATTTAACATACTTGCTTTCAGCAACCAACTTTCGGTACTCGGGGCTTTTTCGTTCATATTCCAGCACCTTTACCCCGTTTAACCAATGCTCTACATGGTTGTTTTTTGAAACGATATGTGCCGTGTTCCATTTCCCAATGGGGTTGATGGGTTTATCTGGATTGGCCTGGATCAGATCATATAACGAAGCAACCGTTCTACTGCCCTCATGGTTGCCCAATTTGGCATCCGGATGTCTTTGGTCATCCAAAATCTGATATTCCAATCCAATAGAGGAACCAGGCCCCTTGTTCAAATCGGTGTCCACATAGTACTTGATTCCACTATTTGCTCCTTCTGTAATCTTAAAGTCCACCAGAAGTTCAAAATCTCCATAGACATCCATGGTGACGATATCCCCCCCAGCATTGGATTCTTCCCCTCCCGATGCCAAAACAGAGAGCTCGCCATTTTCCATCGTCCAGCCCTGCGCAGGGAAACTATCCAGTCGAGCACCTCTCCAACCTTCGGAAGTTTTGCCATCCCAAAGTAGCTTCCACCCTTGTTTGGCCTCTTGATAGGTAAGCTTGTTTTTTGTCAATACGGGTTCCAAAGGTGTCGTTTTTGTGTATTTGGTAAGGCTATCTGTAACTATTTTGATATTTCTCCAGAGAATTTCGGTTCCTTCTTGCTGATCTTTTCCAATACTGTGCACCTGCAACCCAATGAAACCGCTATCCGTTTTACTATCCACCAAATGTGCCGCTGGGGTTCCATTGATCCACGTTTTTATGGTATCGCCAATGGCCTCAATACGATAATGGTTCCATTCATTTTGCTTAAACGCAGCACCTGCCTTGGGATTCTCCTCCAGGGGATTGAGCCATCCCCTGCGACCTTCATCATAAATTCCAGCACTCCAAGCTCTATCCGAGGGGTCAATTTCCACTTGATAGCCATGCACTCTTCCCTCTAAATAATGGGGTAAGCTATTGCTTCGGATTTGGATTCCCGAATTCATGGTAGAATCCACCTTATATTCCAGTTCAAGAATAAAGTCATCATACATGGCATTGGTAGTCAAAAATGAGTTTGGTGTATTGTGAACCGTAATTCCCACAATATTCCCATCCCTAACTTCATAATTTGCATCCCCGCCCTTTTGGTTCCATCCGTCAAGATTGGTTCCATTGAAGAGATTGACCCATGGAGTAGAATCCTTTTCTTTTTCAGTGCACCCCATAAGGCATAAGACCAAGAGGAAGGTTCCAAATTTTGCTTTGATTTTAAGCTTTTTCATTTCCGTTCATTTGTTTATTGTTGTTAAGTTGATGTGTTTTCAAAAGATTTTTCAATGCCCAACATAAGTCCCCTCAATTCTGCAAGACCTCGGAGCCTCCCAATAGCGGAGTAACCTGGATTGGTGGTATTGTCAAGATCATCCAACATTTGATGGCCATGATCCGGACGCATGGGCAATCTATGATCGGTTCTATTCAATTTAATCCTTCGCTGTTGCTCTTCCATTAGGGATTTTACCACACCGAACATGTCCACATCACCATCCAAATGATCGGCTTCGAAAAAATTCCCTTCGTTGTCCCTTTTGGTGCTCCTTAGGTGGATAAAATTGATGCGATGCCCCAAACGATTCACCATTCCAACCAAATCGTTATCGTCCCTAACCCCATATGATCCCGTACAAAAACAGAGTCCATTGTGGTACGTATCGTAAGCCTGTATCAATTGTAGTGCATCCGATTCGGTACTGACCACCCTTGGCAACCCAAAAATGGGAAAAGGAGGGTCATCAGGGTGGATGGCCAACACCACCCCTGCTTCCTCGGCAACAGGAGCAATAGCCCCAATAAATTGATACAAGTTATTCCGTAATCCTGAATCTCCAATGCCCTGATAGGTATCCAATACTTGTTGAAACTGGTCTAGGGTATATCCCTCTTCAGCACCAGGAAGTCCGGCGATGATGTTTTTTACAAGCTGGTCTCTTTGGGCAATGTTCATGGTGTCGAACGCTGCCTTGGCCCGCTTTTGCTCCTTCTGCGAATAGTCATTGATCGCAGTGGGTCTTTTTAAAATATAAAGATCAAATGCTGCCAGGGCAGCAGCATCAAAACGAAGTGCTTTTGAACCATCAGATAGCGTATACGCCAAATCCGTCCTGGTCCAATCCAGCACGGGCATAAAGTTGTAGCATACGGTATCTATACCACAGATTCCTAAATTACGGATGCTCTGTTGGTAATTCTCTATATAATTTAGGTAGGACCCTGAACGTCTTTTAATATCTTCATGCACCGGTATGCTTTCCACAACAGACCAGTTTAACCCCGCATCAGCTATCAGTTTTTTTCTTTTTCGAATTTCATCCAAAGACCAGACATTTCCGTTGGGAATATGGTGCAGTGCGGTAACCACCCCGGTAGCACCCGCCATTTTAATATGCTCCAAGGAAACAGGATCACTAGGACCGTACCATCGCCAGGTTTGTTCTAATGCCATAATCTATCTTTTATTGGTCTTTCCAACATTATCTGTTCCTGTTTTAGACTCCACTATACGCACTAAATCCGCCGTCTATGGGAATGGTAACTCCAGTAACAAATTTGGATTGGTCGCTGGTCAGCCATAAGGTAGTTCCCACCAAATCATCGGGTTCTCCAAAACGGTTCATGGGTGTATGCTGTAATATGGTTTCCCCTCTGGGGGTCAGTGTTCCATTTTCATTTGTCAATAAGGTGCGGTTCTGCTCCGTAAGAAAAAAACCTGGGGCCAAAGCATTGACTCGAATACCAACTGGGGCAAAATGGACCGCAAGCCATTGGGTAAAATTGCTAACAGCAGCTTTCGCTCCGCTGTAAGCCGGAATTTTGGTTAGAGGTCGGTAAGCATTCATGGAGGAAATATTGAGAATGCTGCAACCTTCTTTTCCAATCATACCCTCTGCAAAAATTTGAGTTGGCAAGAGGGTCCCGATGAAGTTTAAATTAAAAACAAATTGAATACCATTGGCATCAAGATTAAAAAATGTTGTTAGCTCTTCGTCACCGCTCATGTCCTCGGGAAAAAGATGGGTCTTTGTTGTTGTGCCCTTTGGGTGATTGCCACCAGCTCCGTTGACAAGAATATCACAAGAGCCAAAAGTTTCTTCTATATCGGTACGGGCTTCAACCAAGCTCTCTCTGTTCAATACGTCTGCTTTGATCCCAATCGCATTTCCTCCTTCATCGTTAATCTGTTGAGCCACCAATTGGGCAGTCTTTTCATCCAAATCCAGAATTGCTATTTTGGTTTGTTGTTGGGCGATATGTTTGGCCAGGGTGGAACAGAGGACACCTCCGCCTCCAGTAACCACTACCGTTTTGCCAACAAAATCTTGGAATTTAGGGTACGACATTAGCTCTTTTATTCTGTGTATTTTTTACACAGATAAATATATGGATTTTTATTCTAGAACAAAAATTCTACATTAGCCAAAATACTATGGATCGTTACGAAAATCTTGAAAACATACAGGTTAGGCCAGACTCTTTTGAATGCTCAATTACTGCGGACATCACTGTTTTTGGTTACGTGGAAAATAAACTAAAAGTATTGCTCCTTAAAAAGACCGTTGGCGATATTAAAGATCACTGGATGGTTCCCGGAGGGGTCATGGAGGCCCAGGAAACCATAGAAGATTGTGCTTCCAAGGTTTTACATGCGCTTACTGGTTTTCAAAACATCCATTTTGAACAAGTAAGAACGTATAGTTCTATAGATAGACATCCGCTGAAGCGGGTAATTACCGTTTGTTACTATGCCCTTATTAAACCGGAAAACCATCCGTTGACGCTAAGGAGCAATGTGCAAAGCATAGAGTGGTTTGATATGGACAAGCTACCGGAAAATATGGGTTTTGATCATCGTCTTCTCATTCAGGATGCCTATGCATTTGTACAAAATAACCTCAGGGACAGACTTGTGGTCGGAGAACTTTTGCCTAAACAATTTACGCTACCTGAACTTCAAAATCTCTACGAACACATCCTGAACATAAAACTGGATAAGCGCAACTTCCGTAAGAAAATGTTCCAGATGGATATTCTTAAAAGTACCGGTGAGAAAAAAGCTGGAGTGAAAGGTGGGCCATTACTATACGAAGTAAAACAATTGTAGTCTTGGGTTTTATGATTTTTTGAAACTGGGAAAATCGGAGACTTGGGCACAACCAATCTGCTCCATTACCTGTTTTAATTGGGTCTTCATGAGGGATATCGTATGTTCTCCACCAGATGTTCCCAAAGCTGCCACCCCGTACATAAAGGATCTGCCCATAAATGTAAACCTGGCACCGCTGGCCAATGTCCTGGCAATATCGGGTCCTGAACGGATACCACTATCCATCATCACGGTAATCTGGTCGCCATAGTTTTGTGCAATTCTGGTCAAGGGTCTTATGGTTGATTCCCCTGCATCCAACTGTCTTCCTCCATGATTGGAAACAATAATCCCATCTAAGCCCAAGGCGACAGCTTTTTGAGCATCTGCTTCGGTTGCCACTCCTTTAAGCACCAATTTTCCTTTCCAGATATCTCGTATAGAAGCAATCTTGTCCATATCCATTCGCTTGCTAAAGGTCTGATCCATAAACTGTCCCAATTGCTTCAAATTCAGGTTTTTTGGCATGTAGGGCCTTAACACCTCAAAATTGGGTTGACCGCGCTTTAAGGTTGCAAACGCCCATTTCGGCTTTCCCAAAATTTGTAAAATATTGCGTACTGACATCTTTGGAGGCATGGAAAGTCCATTTTTGATTTCCTTTGGTCGAAACCCAAAGGTGGGCGTATCACAAAGCAAAACCAAAACAGGGCATCCGGCAGCTTGGGCTCTGCGAATCAGGTCATCCCGCACCTCTTGCTCGGCAGGATGATATAATTGAAACCATGCATTTCCTTCGGTAATTTCAGCTATGCGCTCTATGCTTGATGTGGTCACGGTGCTCAATACAAAGGGAATATTATTTTTGAAAGCTGCTTTGGCCAAAATTTCGGCCGCATTGGGCCACATAAGGCCCTGAAGTCCTAGTGGGGCAACACCGAATGGTGCACTATAGGTTTTTCCGAAAAGCTCTGTAGCCATGCTCGCACCTTCAAAAGCATCCAGATAACGGGGCTGCAGCTCCACTTGTCGTATCTCCTCCGTATTTTTCTTGAGATTGACTTCCTCGTTACAAGCGCCGTCCAAATATTCAAATGCGAATCTTGGTATCCGTGTACGCGCCCTTTCCCTTAAATCTGTTACAGAAGGATATCGGGAATCAAAGACGATTTGTTTTTGGTTTCGCATACTGAATTACAAACTGAATATTTTTTTCATGGGAAGCCATTTTTCCCCAGACTTTGCGGAAGGCAGAGCCCTTTGATAGTTCCACATGAGCTTTTCCCACTCCACCACTTTTGGATTTCCAGCATCTGTCTTGGCCTTTTTCTCCAATGAAAAAGATGCATCAACCTCTATTAGCATGAACAATCGGGTATCAATTCTATAGATTTCCATCTGTTTGATACCAGACTCCTTGATGCTCTCCAAAATCTCCGGCCACACCTTTTCATGATAGGCTTCATATTCCCTGATGCTCTTCTCATCATCCACTAAATCAAGTGCAAAGGCATATCTGCTAAGGTGCTCCATATCAATTATCCTTCAAAACGTTTAAAAACCTTAAAACCAAACCATGCGATATATAAAAAACAGGCAAAGGGCAATATAAAGGAAAAGTTGACTTCCGAGACTCCCATCAATTGGGTATCAGCAACACCATTTCCACCCATGTCTATGATCATTCCCTGTAACTTGGGCATAAGGGCACCTCCCACGATGGCCATGACGAGGCCTGCCGCACCCAATTTGGATTCCTCCTCGCTAAGTCCATTCAGCGCAATTCCGTAAATCGTGGGAAACATTAAGGACATAAAAAAAGATATGCCCACCAAGGCATACAGTCCTGTTTGTCCCTCTATAAAAATCGTGGCCAAAGCGCATACCCCCGCCAAGATTGCAAACCACATCAAAAGTTTCCCTGAACTGTAGAATCGGAGCATGTAGGTACCAATGGCGCGTCCAACCAAAAAGACAATGAAGGCCACAAACTGGTAATTTGCGGCTATGGTAGCACTAACCCCAATGGCTTCAGCATATTGATAGATATAGGTCCAACACATG
>JBCCUY010000014.1:0-23466 GCA_039196145.1 Bacteroidota bacterium | reverse complement strand
TTGAACAGTCTCGAAATTCTTGTATTCGGTTACTTTGGATTTGCATCCATTTACGTGTTTATCTTTTCCGTAGCGGGTCTTTTTAGAGCAAGACAACGAGAGTCGATCATGGCACGCCAACGAAAATTTGCTGTGCTCATTCCCGGGTACAAAGAGGACAATGTCATTGTGGATGTGGCCAAGCAAGCCCTGAAGCAGACGTATCAACCCCATATGTATGAGGTTGTGGTCATCGCCGACTCGTTTAAGTACGAAACTATAGATGCTTTAAACCAATTACCTGTTAGGGTTGTTGAGGTTTCGTTTGAAAAAAGCACAAAATCCAAGGCGCTGAACAAGGCAATGGAGGTAATCGGAGATGATTATCATATAGCGCTTATTCTTGATGCGGACAACATCATGGAGGAGAACTTTTTGGAAAAGGTCAATGAATCGTTCAATCAAGGATACAAGGTTGTTCAAGGCCACAGGGTAGCCAAAAACACCAATACTTCTTTTGCAATATTGGATGCCATAAGTGAAGAGATCAACAACCACATCTTTCGAAAGGGACATCGAGTCCTGGGGTTATCCTCGGCCTTGATTGGTTCTGGGATGGCCTTCGATTACCATTTTTTCAAAAAGACCATGGCCAAAGTAAATGCAGTGGGTGGTTTTGATAAAGAATTGGAATTAAAATTGTTAAGAAACCGGGTTAAAATTGAATATCTCGCGGATGCCTTGGTCTTGGATGAAAAAGTTCAAAAATCAGAGGTTTTTGCCAATCAGCGTAAGCGTTGGCTGTCTGCCCAGTTCATTTATTTTGGACGCTATTTTATGCCCGGTCTAAGGGAACTTTTTACCAAAGGCAATATTGACTTTTTTGATAAGGTATATCAAATGGTGTCCCCCCCAAGGGTGTTATTGCTTGGATTGGTGACGCTTATCGCACTTGGCTATTTGGCTTTTGAACTATTGTTGCCCGAAAGCCAACTAATGGTTCCTGGGGTGTTTTGGTATACTGCTTTCGGGCTTGTTGCATTGGCTTTTGCCTTTGCAGTTCCCCGAAAATATTACAATGCAAGGACCTTGGGCGCAATTTTAACCTTACCCAAGGCATTTATGCTCATGTTTCTTTCCCTTTTCAGATTAAAAGGCGCAAACAAAAAATTTATCCATACGCAACACGGTACGGTTAACACTCCATAACAAAAACATGAAAATCGGAATAGAAGGACAACGTCTTTTCAGGAAAAAAAAACACGGTATGGACATGGTGGCTTTGGAACTTATAAAAAGCCTCCAAAAAATTGACGATACAAATGAATATGTGGTCTTTGTAAGACCCGACTTTGATGACACCTGTATTCCAAAGGCTGATAACTTCAAGGTGGTTGAGCTGGAATCGAGATGGGGCTACCCCGGTTGGGAACAGTTTGTATTGCCCAGGGCAGCCAGAAAGGAAGGTTGTGATGTACTGCATTGCACCAGTAATACAGGTCCTTTGTTTTCAAGCGTGCCCTTGATTACCACGCTGCACGATATTATCTATTTGGAAAGCATCAGTCTGTTCAAAAAAGAAGGTACGTGGTACCAAAAATTGGGCAATATGTACCGAAGGTATTTTGTTCCTCCTGTAATCCGTAAGAGCAAGAAAGTAATCACGGTTTCCAACTATGAGAAGGAGAGGATCAATAATCATTTTGGTTTTAACGACGGAAGGTTAACAGCCATTTATAATGGAGTGGGATCCCATTTTAAGAAAGTGGCCAATCCGGTTAGATTGGCTAGAATAAAAGAACAATATGCCCTACCGAACAACTTCTTCTTCTTTCTAGGGAATACTGACCCCAAAAAGAATACCAAAGGGGTGTTGAAGGCCTTTGCGGATTTCAATAAAATATATCCAAAACAATTTCACTTGGTAATGTTGGATTACGATGAACTGGAGCTTCTGCGGCTTCTTAACAATATCAACTGTCCCGAAATTAGAGAACGTATTCATTTAACGGGCTATGTGCCCAATACAGATTTGCCTGCCATTATCAACCAAGCGGCCATTTTCTTGTACCCTTCCCTTCGGGAGAGTTTCGGTATTCCAATTTTGGAGGGAATGGCATGCGGTGTGCCCGTCATTACTTCCAATACATCATCCATGCCCGAAGTGGCTGGAGACGATACGGCACTTATGGTAGATCCCACCAAGCCAATCGAGATCACGGAGGCCATGCGAAGATTGGTCGAAGATAAAATGTTCGCGAAACTGTTAACGGAAAAAGGAATTGAAAGAGCCAAGGATTTCTCATGGGATGCTATGGCGAAAAATGTGCTCGAACTGTATGAGAATGTCTATGACGAACTAAAAAAGAACTAGCATGATTACAGGTCAAGATATAATTGTAGTGGGTATCCAGGCATGGGATATTGAAATTGGCAGCAATTGCAAGAATATTGCTGCAGAATTTGCCCGCCATAACCGAGTTCTTTACGTAAATCCTCCATTGGACAGAGCTACACTGCGTAGGGATAAGAATTCAGAAAAGGTCGAGAAGAGACTCCGCATTCGAAATGGGGAGGATACCGGATTGGTACCCATACAAGAGAACCTTTGGAACCTGTATCCAAAGTCCATGACGGAGTCCATCAACTGGGTTCCATTCCACGGGCTTTTTAAAGTCTTGAATAAAAGAAACGCGAGAATTTTCAGCAACGATGTTCTTGAGGCTATGCAGAAGCTCAATTTCAAAGATGTGCTGTTGTTCAATGATAGTTCCATGTTCTTGGGACTTCACCTCAAGGAATTCTTGAATCCAAAAAGTTATACTTATTACATGCGGGACTATTTGATCAAAGTACCCTATTGGAGAAAGCATGGGGAAAGGATAGAGCCCCAGGTAATCAAAAAAGCGGACACTGTGGTCAACAACTCCACACTATATGCCGAGTATGGTTCCAAGTACAACCACAACAGTTATATGGTGGGCCAAGGCTGTGATGTTTCTCTTTTTAATGACGAAAACGACACCATTGAGATTCCAAAAGAATTCAATGATATTCCAGGGCCAATTATAGGGTATGTGGGCTACTTGACCAGTATGCGGTTGGATATCAATTTATTGGAGCATATGGCCAAAACAAAAAAGGAATGGAGCATTGTTTTGGTAGGCCCTGAAGACGATGATTTCCAAAAGTCAACATTGCACCAAATGGAAAATGTATTCTTTCTGGGTAGTAAGGACGCATCACAATTGCCTGCTTACGTGAAGGGTTTTGATGTAGCCATGAACCCCCAAATAGTTAACGATTGGACCATTGGAAACTATCCCAGAAAAATAGATGAATACCTCGCTATGGGCAAGCCAACCCTGGCTACCAGTACCAAGGCCATGGAAATGTTTAAAGATCATGTGTATTTGGCAAGCACCAAGGAGGAATATATTCAATTGATTGAAAAGGCATTGACCGAGAATTCTTTGGAAAGGCAGCAAAACCGAATTGCTTTTGCAAAGAGCCATACTTGGGAAAACAATGTGAAGGCCATCTATGAAGCTATCAAGAAATCAGCTTAAAAAGAAAGAATATGGGACTTACGGACAACATTAAAAACAACGAGAAGATTAAAAGGTTTGTGCACTGGCTACTAGTTCCAAAAAATCAAGCTAGACCAAGACTTTGGGTCCGTTGGCTTGTCAATCCTTACTATCATAAAAAAGGAAAGGGAGCCACTATCTGCCGCAGAACCCGCATGGATGTGCTGCCTTGGAATGGTTTCGAACTGGGTTCAAATTCAACCATAGAAGATTTTTCAACCATCAATAACGGTGTGGGGCCAGTTAAAATTGGGGATAGGACCCGAATTGGATTGGGAAATACAATCATAGGTCCTGTCATCATAGAAAACGATGTAAGACTGGCACAGAACATTGTGCTCTCCGGACTGAACCATAATTATGAGGATATAACGCAGCCCATTCATGCCCAAGGGGTATCCACCGCAACCATTGTGGTGGAGGAAGAGACCTGGATTGGGGCCAATTGCGTTGTGGTGGCCGGAGTTACCATAGGAAAGCATTGCATTATTGCCGGTGGAAGTGTGGTAACCAAGGATATTCCACCGTATTCCGTGGCCGTGGGCAATCCGGCAAGGGTGGTTAAAAGCTATAATCACAGTACCGGGGAATGGGAAAAAGTCACCAAGAAAAATCTGGTGGCAGTTTAGTGTAATATGTATAAAAGGTTTTGAATATGGAAGTTTTGGAAATAGTTTTTTGGGTGTCACTTTTTATCATTTTCTACTCTTATCTCGGGTACGGTATCCTACTGTTTCTTATTATTAAGATTCGACGTGTTTTGGGCTTGGCCAAAGAATTCAAAGGGAACGAGGATTATGAACCTGAAGTTACCTTGTTCGTTTCGGCCTTCAACGAAAAAGATTTTTTAGATCAGAAAGTCAAAAATTCCAAAGGGTTGAATTACCCCCAAGAAAAAGTAACCCAAATTTGGGTGACGGATGGATCGGATGATGGCACACCGGAATTGTTGCGCAAGTACGATGGGGTAGAAGTATATCATAGGAATGAACGTGCGGGTAAAATTGCTGCCATGAACCGGGGAATGGAATTTGTGGATACGCCAATCGTTATCTTTTCCGATGCCAATACAGATTTGGGCAAAGACTCCATTCAGGAGATTGTTCGTCTGTTCCGAAATCCAAAGGTTGGATGTGTGTCGGGAGAAAAACGGATTTATGCCAAGGATGCTGACAACGCTGCAGGAGCTGGGGAAGGTATGTATTGGAAGTACGAATCCCAGCTTAAAAAGTGGGATGCAGAACTGTATTCCGTGGTTGGAGCTGCCGGAGAGCTCTTCGCCATTCGTACTAAACTTTGGCAAGAGGTGGAAAAAGATACCCTCTTGGATGATTTCATGATTTCCTTACGTGTAGCCATGTCTGGTTATACCATTCAATATAACCCAGAGGCATATGCCATTGAAACAGCCTCGGCCAATGTGAAGGAAGAATTGAAACGCAAAGTTCGAATATCTGCGGGAGGCATTCAGTCTGTTGTAAGACTTCGGGCACTGCTCAACTTTTTTAAATATGGAACTTTGTCGTTCCAATATATTTCGCATAGAGTGTTACGGTGGACTTTGACTCCATTATTGTTATTGCTAATCATCCCCATGAATTTTGTGTTGGCCCAAAACGAAGGGCTCTTCGATTTTGGATTGTTCAGCGTGCTTTTTTGGGGGCAGGTGCTTTTTTATGCCGCAGCTTTGTTGGGGTGGTTTTTGGAAAACAGACAAATCCGCTTGAAGGTATTGTTTATCCCCTATTACTTTTTTATCATGAACCTATCCGTGTTCTTGGGATTTGCTAGGTATTTAAAAGGGAATCAATCTGTAAAATGGGAACGGGCCCAAAGAGCGGTTGGGTCTGAGGCCGTGTTATAAGGCAGTTAGTTTTTAAGATTTAGGAAGCCTTGGCTTTTTCTTGATTTATGTTCAACTCAGATTTTACCTGGGCAATCCATTTTTTTAAGCGCTCGTCACTCAGTTGGTGCTCGTTATCATTATCCAATGCCAATCCATAAAAGTAGTCTTCGTTGTCTTCCATTACCGCTACGGATTCTGTAAATCGATAACCTTTGGTTGGCCAATGTCCAATTATGGTACCACCGTTTTCCAGAACTACCTTGGCAAGAATGCCAATGCCGTCCACGAAGTATTCGCAATAACCTATTTGATCCCCTAAACCAAATATGGCTACGGTCTTTCCTGTGAAATCAATTTCCTTGAATTCATCAAAGAAATCTTCCCAATCACTTTGTAGGTCACCGTCATACCATGTTGATAGACCAAGAATCAATATGTTGTATCGCTCAAGGTCTTCTTTGGATGATGCACCAATTTCAGCTACCTCTAATTGGTCGCCCCCCCAGAATGCAAACAAATCTTTGGAGATATCATCTGTGCATCCTGAATCCGACCCAAAGAACAAACCAATCTTTTCCATAAATCCGAACTCAAATTGTTAAAGATGCAAAAATACATTATTTAGATTTAGTCTAAATTGAAACTAATGATATATTTGTATTAGAATTGAATTTCATGACTTTGTTAACCCCTATTTTTTCAAATGACGCTGGTGTAGCCTATCAAATTAAGCGCGGAGATAAAGCTTTAGAAAAGATACAGCTACAGATTGGAGATATAGCAGCCCTAATGAATTTCAACGAAATCAAGGATTTTTTACGAGTGATTCGTTTGGTAAAACAAGGGTGCTCAAGATGTGGTTTATCTGAGGACAAGGCTCTTAGGAGTATAAAATTTCTTACTAGTGTTGCCGAAGTAAAGTTCAAATCCGACATTAAAATGATCAATGATTTGGAAGAACTAGTTCTGGAGATTTTGGTATATTCTAAGTTACAGTCATTAATGATGGATAACAAAATAGATTTCTCCGAAAATGACTAGTTTTCTTCCCTATAGATAGGAAGGTCAAAATAAAAGGTACTTCCTTTGCCCACTTCGCTCCTAATTTTTAGAGCGCCTCCATTTTTATGCACAAAATTCTGGCAAAGAATAAGGCCCAAGCCGGTGCCAGGTTCCTTTTCGGTGCCCAACTTGCTGAAATGCTCATTGGGATTTAAGATTTTTTTGATGTCCTCCTTTGCAATGCCATTTCCGTTATCCTCAATTTCGATGACTACTCGGTCTTTCGCCAACTTACCGTTAATTTTGATCATACCTTCAACCGGGGTAAACTTGATGGCATTGGAAACAATATTCCGAAGCACTGTTTTGATCATATTGTTATCGGCAAAAGCATATACCTCTTCCGGAACATTGTTCTGCATTTCAATTTTCTTATGGTCACTTCCCAATTTTAGCAACCTGAAAGTTTGCTCCACCAAATCGGTTAGATTTAGTTTCTCTGGAATCATTTGAATCTGATTACTTTCAGATTTGGCCCAACCCAAAAGGTTTTGCAATAAGTTTAGCGCCTCATCCATGGTCTTTAAAAGGTCAAAAACCGTTTCGTCCAGGAATTTATCATCCTTGGGGTCAATAATACCCCTCATGATAAAGTCCATTTTGAGTTTGGCAGCACTTAGTGGAGAACGAAGGTCGTGCCCAATAATGGAGAACATTCTATCCTTAAGGTCATTGGATTGTTTAAGGTTCTGGGCCTGTTCCTCAATTTGGTTTTTGGCACGTACCAACTCCACATGGGTGTGGATTCTGGCGACTAGCTCCTGTTCGTTAAAAGGTTTGGTCACGTAATCTACGCCTCCTACTTCGAAACCTTTCACCTTATCCTTTACATTTACCTTGCCGGTAAGAAAGATAATCGGGATATCTTGATATTGCTTTACCTGCTTGATTTTTTGGCATAGCTCGAAGCCCTCAATCCGTGGCATAATAACATCTAAGAGAATCAAATCAGGTTTGCGCTCTTCCAACAACTCAAAGAAGTAATCATCATCGCTGGTACCTTGGTATTCGTAATTATTTCGCTCCAGGATGAATCGCAACAGCTCCAGATTAAGCTGTTCATCATCAACGGCAAGGATATAGGGTTTTTCCGTAACTTGGTGTTCCATTTAAGACTAAAAGACCTATACGAAAGTAGGAAAAAGATTTTAGGTTTGTTAAGGAATCCCTTTCATAAAGCTCTGAAAGGCTTCAAGAAATTGTTTTATGAGACTTTAAAGTCTATATTAAAGTGTTCCACCAACAAAAACCAGCCATTCACAACATAAATTGACCACCCTAAAAAAGTAAGATTATATTTACAAAGTAAGTAATTAAAGTAAAATCTACATGACGCATATATTGGTAACTGGCGGGGCGGGATTTATCGGTTCCAACTTTGTCCCATTTTTTTTGGAAACAAATGCGGATGTTCAGTTGGTCAACATAGATGCGCTCACCTATGCTGGTGATTTAAACAATCTTAAAGAGGTAGAAAATCACGGCCGATACACTTTTGTACAAGGCGACATTTGCGACCGGAGGCTCATTGAGCAGCTTTTTGAAAAGTATGATATTCAAGGAGTAATACATTTTGCTGCAGAGTCACATGTAGATAACTCGATTACCAATCCAGATGCCTTTATGCAGACCAACATTATGGGAACATTCAATTTGCTGGATGTGGCCAAAAAATACTGGATGGTAGGCCCAGGGGTTTACAAGGAAGCATATAAGAATTCTAGATTCCATCACGTTTCCACAGATGAGGTTTACGGTACTTTGGGCAGGGAAGGCTTGTTTATGGAAACCACACCATATGCTCCCAACAGTCCGTATAGTGCCTCCAAGGCGTCTTCAGATTTTATCGTTCGAAGTTACCATCATACCTATGGTATGAATGTGGTGACCACCAACTGCTCCAATAATTATGGACCAAAGCAGCACGACGAAAAACTGATTCCTACCATAATCAGAAAAGCTTTGTCCGGAAAGCCTATCCCTATATATGGGGATGGTTCCAACATAAGAGATTGGTTGTATGTATTGGATCATTGTGAAGGAATAGCCTTGGCATACCATAAGGGTGTTTCTGGTGAGACCTATAATATTGGTGGACGGAACGAACGCAACAATTTATACATTGCCCAAACCGTATGTGAAATTCTGGATCAAAAACTCCCCAAAAAGGAGGGAACCTCTTATAAAGACTTGATTACCTATGTAAAGGACAGAGCAGGGCATGATTTTAGATATGCCATTGATGCTACAAAAATTGAAAATGACCTAGGTTGGAAGGCCGATGAGAACTTTGAAAGTGGAATCGAAAAAACCATTGATTGGTATTTAAACAAGTTTATTCAAAACAAAACAAAAAGTCTGGCCTAACCTCGGATAAGGTCTTTAAACCCCAAACGCAATGAAAGGAATTATTTTAGCAGGAGGTTCTGGAACACGTTTGCACCCCATAACCTTGGCGGTTAGCAAACAATTGATGCCTGTGTACGATAAACCCATGATTTATTACCCACTTTCCACACTTATTGAGTCTGGTATATGGGAAATATTGATTATTTCAACACCTCATGATCTACCCATGTTCCAAGGTTTGCTAGGTGACGGCCGAAAGTATGGCTGTAGGTTTGAGTACGCTGTTCAGGACCAACCCAACGGTTTGGCAGAAGCCTTTATCATCGGTGAAAAATTTATAGGTGATGATAAGGTGGCTCTTATTTTGGGGGATAATATTTTTTACGGGACAGGATTGGAAGATCTTCTGCAATCCAATAATGACCCGGATGGTGGGATAATATACGCCTACCATGTAAATGATCCTGAGCGTTATGGGGTGGTAGAATTTGATGAGGAGGGCAATGCCATTTCTATAGAAGAAAAACCAAAACAGCCAAAATCCAATTATGCGGTACCTGGAATTTACTTTTACGATAACGAAGTCGTGGAGATTGCCAAAAATATCCAGCCGAGCGCCAGGGGGGAGTTGGAAATAACAGATATTAACCAAGAATACCTTAGAAGAGGTAAACTCAAAGTGAGTATTATGGATCGGGGAACGGCTTGGTTGGACACAGGAACCTTTCAATCTTTGATGCAGGCTTCACAGTTTGTGCAGGTGATTGAAGAAAGACAAGGACTTAAAATTGGAGCTATAGAATCTTCGGCCTACAAGATGGGTTTCATTACAAAGAACCAATTTAAAAAATTAACGGAGCCGTTTTTAAAAAGCGGATACAGCACGCGACTGCTGGAAGTTTTAACCTAGCATATGCAAGTACATCAAACCAAAATTGAAGGGTGTTTTATCCTAGAGCCCGCGGTTTTTGAAGATAAGAGGGGATACTTCTTGGAAAGTTATAACCAAGAAAAATTTGAACGCTTAACTGGAGCAAAACCTTTTTTTGTGCAGGATAACGAGTCACTTTCCATTAAGGGGGTGCTTCGTGGGCTTCATTTTCAGAAAGGAGAGCATGCGCAGGCCAAATTGGTCCGGGTCTTGGAAGGTGAGGTTTTGGACGTTGCAGTGGATATAAGACCCAAATCCAAGTCATTTGGACAGGTAGTTTCTACCTTGCTTTCATCTGAAAATAAAAAACAGATGTTCATTCCCAAGGGCTGTGCCCATGGTTTTGTAACTTTGAGCGATACAGCCAAGTTCCTTTATAAATGCGATAATTTTTACAATGCAGCTTCTGAAGGCGGAATAATTTACAACGACCCAATCTTCAATATAGACTGGATTTTGAATACTGACGATTTGATTATTTCAGAAAAAGATAAAATTTTGCCTGCATTTAATGAGGCAATTATCTATTAATGCCATTTAAGAATGAAAATATTGGTGACCGGAGCTTCCGGACAATTGGGAAGTACATTTAAGGCTTTAGAAGCCAAAGCACTTGCTAAGGGATTGGATTTTGACTTTAGATCATCTTCAGAATTGGATATAACTGATTTTGATGCTGTACGAAATGCTTTGGTTGCCTCCAACTACGCCTATTGCATCAATTGTGCAGCCTATACCAACGTGGATAAAGCGGAATCGGATAATGACTTGGCCTATCAGGTGAATGTTACCGGTGCTCGAAACCTCGCAATGAATTGTAACGAGAGCAATACCATATTGATTCATATTTCTACGGATTTTGTTTTTGATGGCTTCCTGAATACGCCTTATTTAGAGGAGGATATTGCCCGCCCAATTGGTTTTTATGGCGATACCAAGTACAAAGGTGAACGCGCCATTGTAGGCAACTTGGAAGAACATTTTATTATACGGACCTCGTGGTTGTATTCCGAGTTTGGACACAATTTCATGAAAACCATGGTGCGATTAGGAACGGAACGAGACGAGCTTTCCGTAGTGTGCGATCAGGTTGGAACCCCGACCTATGCTCTGGATTTGGCGCAAGTAGTGCTGCATATCATCAATGCCCATAGCATCGACTACGGAGTCTATCATTACAGTAATGAAGGAGTGTCCAGTTGGTATGATTTTGCCAAGGCCATTTTTGACATATATGGTTTGGATATTGACCTAAAACCTATTCGTTCCGAGGAATTTCCAACTCCCGCCGAACGCCCTAAGTTTAGCGTACTGGATAAATCCAAGATCAAAAGCACCTTTGACATCCAAATTCCGTATTGGAAGGATAGTTTAGCTGTGGCTTTGAAAGCATACTCCAAAATAAAGATAGATTAACCTTCTTGACCTTAAGGAATCTTAGAGCCCTTTTACCTGCACATTGTGGAAAGAATCGGCCTGTAATCGAAGCAGTTCCTCTGCTTTTTCCTTTTTATACCTGTAGAGTTCTTTCTCATTTTTAATATCGGCATAGACCTGTTCGTTCACAGCTCCGTCAGTAGACATTAATAGTTTGCGCTGTGCCACCTTTTGGGTTACCCAAGTGGCCACCACACTTTCCTGTTCCTCGAATTTATAGTCGTATTCGCCTTTGGGTGCCAAAAGTTTGGCGATGATGGGGGCTGTTTCGATGGCCAGAAAAAGAAGGAAAATAAAAAATGACGGAAACCATGGAAGTTTTCCCAAGGCATTGATGCGCGCCATAAGGCCATCAAACCCATCAATAATGGGCTGTGAATTGGTGACAGCTGTCTGGTAGTCTGTGCCCAATGCTGTAATTTGGGCCTCAATAGCCTCAATTTTTTGACTGTTGGTTTCCTTGAGCTGGCTTAATTCGGCCAAATAGGCATCATGCTTTTCCCGTTTTTCTTCGTATACCGGCCCTTTGCCTAAAAGTCCGGTACCAGCGGTTCCTTCGGCTTCTGAAATGTAGACATCGTATAAGGCGTTGGTTTCTGCTTCTTTAGCTGCTATTTCACTCTTAAGTTGGGAAATTTCTTGGTTTAGGGCCTCAACCTTTGGGGTGTATTGCAAAGCAATTTGCTCTTGGTTGGCCAGGGTCATGGCATTTTTTTCTTCCAATAACACCTGGTTGATTTCCTTTTCAAAGATTTTCATTTCTAGTGGCTTGGAAATCACCACTGCAATGATTATGGCCAAGATAATACGGGGAGTGGCTTGGAATAATTCGCTTTTAAAACTATCTCTTTTCTTTATGGTGGATACGATATATCGGTCTAGGTTGAATATCAACAACCCCCAGATAAATCCGAAGAATATTGCCGTATAAATATTGTCGAAAACAGTGTAGAGTGCATAACCACTGGCAATAAAGGCCATGATTGCGGTAAAGAATACAGTAGCACCAATTCCGGCATATTTGTTCCGTTCCCCGTCGGAACAGGTTTCTAGAATTTGGGTGTCGGCTCCTGAGCAGAAAATAAAAAATCGTTGTAACATGATAGTGTTCGTTTGGTTCTGATAATAAAATTTCACCAAGGATATTGCTAAGAACTTAGAAGAGAGGTTGGTGGATGCTTCTTGGTCCTAGTGGGTTGGAATTTCCCTGACAATGGTATTAGAACGGAATTTTTTGGTATTTGTTACAGGAAAAGCATTAAAATCAAAGCTTCCATAGGTTCTTTGCTGTGAATAGCCCAATTTAGTTGCTGTCTGTTGTAGGGCTGATGAACACTGAAATGGCAGCACTAATAAGGCCAACAGAAAGGATAAAATCACCATTAACTATTCCAAACTGCCAATGAAGAATCTTTACTGTGGAGCCCACAATGATTCCAATACCCGCGAGAGCATACAAGAAATATGTAAGTGTGATTTTGGTTTTTGATCCTGTTTTGCCCATGGATTCGGAGGAACTTTCCTCTCTTGAGAAAAACACATCCTTAAAATACAAAATCAAGAAGATGAGAACACTAAACTGAAACGCATAGGTGAAGATTATTCCGTAAGCCAAGTGAAATATCCGAAACGAATAATGCAAGAGAAATGTGATGACCAATACCAGTTTGGAATAGTCCATCAACTCCTTGTTTCTTTTTTGATAAAACCGAATAGCGTAAAAGAAGCCTATACCTACTATTCCCACTGCCAAAAGCGAAGGCGCAAATGGCCAATGGAGAATTTTGAACAAGATTCCCAAAATGGCAATACTGATGCTTAGTCGTAGAAAAAAGTGCGTTTGTTGTTTAGAAAGCAAAATGGAGGAATTGGTTATTCCTCCATTAAAACGCTGTAATATTTGTAAAAGTATGGAATGGTCTCTATACCTTTTAGGAAGTTCCAAACTCCAAAGTGTTCGTTGGGGGAATGTATGGCGTCGCTATCCAGCCCAAATCCTAAAAGGATGGTCTTACTTTTCAGCACTTCCTCAAACAAGGCTACGATAGGAATACTACCTCCCGTTCGTTGCGGCACAGGTTTTTTACCGAAGGTCTTTTCCATGGCCATGGAAGCAGCTTTATAGCCAACACTGTCAATGGGCGTAACATAACCTTGCCCGCCATGATGCGGCGTTACCTTGACCTTTACGCCCTTCGGTGCAATGGAGAGAAAATGCTTGGTAAAGAGTTCCGTGATTTCATTCCAATCTTGATGGGGTACCAATCGCATGGAAATTTTGGCAAATGCCTTGCTTGCGATTACCGTCTTGGCCCCTTCGCCAGTGTACCCGCCCCAAATACCGTTGACATCCAAGGTTGGACGAATGGAGTAGCGCTCCGAGGTAGAATACCCAGTTTCACCGTATACGTCATCAATGTCTAAAGCCTCCTTGTACTCCGTTAAATCGAAAGGCGCCTTGGCCATTTCCGCTCGTTCGGTATCGGAAAGGATTTCCACTTTATCGTAGAATCCGGGAATTGTGATATGGTTGTTTTCATCATGTAAGGAAGCAATCATTTTGGAAAGCACATTAATGGGATTGGGTACTGCGCCCCCATATATTCCGGAATGCAAATCCCTGTTGGGTCCGGTCACCTCAACTTCCACATAACTGAGTCCCCTGAGTCCGGTGGTAATGGAGGGCACATTGTTGCCAATGATCCCGGTATCCGAAATGAGAATAATGTCATTCTCCAATAGCTCTTGGTTTTCCAAAAGGAAATCGGCTAGGCTGTCGCTACCCACTTCTTCCTCGCCTTCGATCATGAATTTTACGTTACAGGGAAGAGTGTTGTTTCTAATCATGAATTCTACTGCCTTAACGTGCATAAAGAACTGACCTTTGTCATCACAGGCACCTCGTGCAAAAATGGCGCCATGTGGGTGTAGTTCCGTTTCCTTGATAACGGGCTCAAAAGGCGGGGAATCCCAAAGGTTCATAGGATCGGGTGGTTGCACATCGTAGTGCCCATAAACGAGGACTGTAGGTAGATTAGGGTCGATTATTTTTTCCCCATAAACCACAGGATATCCTTTGGTATCGCAGATTTGGGTTTTGTCGCAGCCTGCATCTGCAAGTGATTTTTCAACCATTTTGGCGGTTTCCAGCACATCTTGTGAAAAAGCGGTATCAGCGCTTATGGAAGGAATTTTAAGTAGTTCGACCAATTCATTTATGAACCGGTCTTTATGGGTTTCAATGTAGTTGTTTATTTGTTCCATTTAGCATTTTATAAGGGTACTAAAAGTACAAAAAACAAGTTTTTAAAAAGAGTGTATTTGGTAATCAGAAAATTGGATTATATTTGCACTCCTTTTGCGGGTGTGGTGGAATTGGTAGACACGCTAGACTTAGGATCTAGTGCCGCGAGGCGTGGGGGTTCGACTCCCTTCACCCGCACAGCAAGGCGTAAGCCGAGATTTCGATCTCGGCTTTTTTTGTTTTGGTAGAACGGTAGTAGTACATTTTTTATCCTGTTCAAAAATCAACCTCGTAAACCCACTATCCAACAAAATCGCGTGCTTTTCATCAATATTACACGGCACCCCATTAACGGTAACTTTTGAGGCATTATTGGGTAGAATAAATTCAGCTTCCATTTTTTCTGGAATGGTTGGCTCGTAGGTTTGTTTTATACGCTTGGTCCCAAGCTTCCAAGGTCATCGTTGAACCAACCCTGATCATAGCCCGAAAAGTTCTGGCAATATCATAGTGATTTTGGGCACATAAAGAATGATCATCAACACTAGGATCATAATAGCAAGAAATGGAATCAAAGGTTTAATCACCTTTGACACGGATACATTCGCTACACCGCTGCCCACAAATAAAATGGTACCAACAGGTGGGGTGCAGAGTCCAATGCACAAATTCAAAACCAGCACAATACCAAAATGGACTGGATGCATGCCCAGTTCGGTCACAACCGGAAGAAAAATTGGAGTAAAGATCAGCACTGCTGGGGTAATGTCCATAAAAGTCCCAATGACTAACAGAATGAGGTTAATCAGTAGAAAAACCACAATCTTGTTGCTGAATTGATCCAGCAGAAAATCACTCATCATAGCCGGAATGCCCAAAAAGGAAAAAAGCCATGACATGGCCATTGAGGTGCATATTAAAAACATGACCACCGCGGTTGTTTTTGCACTCGTGAGCAAGATTGATGAAAAATCCCTAAGTTTTACATGGCCGTATCGCAATGACAAAATAGCCGCATACAAAACGGCGATAACTGATGCTTCAGTCGCTGTAAATATGCCCGCCACAATTCCGCCCACTACAATAACGAGCAATAGCAGGCTAAAGAATGCTTTTCTAAAGTATTGTGCAATTTCCAAAAATGGCAGACTTTTTCCTCGCTTAAAGTCTTTTTTGATTAGGACATAGGTAATATACCCCATGAGTGCGACACCTAACAAAATGCCGGGCAAGTAACCTGCAATGAAAAGGGCGGCCACGGATGCGGTACCGCCACTGGCCAAGGCATACACGATCAAGATATTGCTGGGTGGAATAAGAAGACCCGTGGTAGATGAAGTTATATTGATTGAGGCACTAAACTCCCTCGGCAAACCTTCTTCCTCCATTCGGTCGGTCATGATACTGCCAATGGCAGAGGTTGCCGCAATCGCCGAACCAGAAATGGCGCCAAACAGCATTGAAGCCAGAACATTGACAAATGCCAAACCACCTGGGAGACTGATAACCAAAGCTTTTGCAAAATTGATGAGTCGATTGGCAATGCCTCCCCGTTTCATAATTTCACCGGCCAAAACAAAAAAAGGAATGGCCAAAAGTGCAAAACTGTCAATGCCCGTTGTCATCCGCTGCGCTATGGTAGTGATACCGGGCAGCTTATCAATGTTGAGCAATAAGGCCAATGTGGTTGAAATACCGATACTATAGGCAACAGGTACTTTCATCAATAAAAGGCCAAAGAAGCTGACAAAAAGAAGGACGATACTCAATACTTCAATACTCATACTATTCTTTGATTTGGCCTGAACGGATTTTTAAAACATGATAGATGGAAAAACACATAGTCAAAACACCACTAATGGGTAAAATAGCGTAGATATATCCCAAGGGAATTCGTAACGTCCCCGAAAGCTGTTCCAAGTGCAGGGTGGTGTATACCAGATTGAATCCACCAATGACCATGACCACAAGGGCAAAAACAAAAATGGACCCTTCTATAAGGTAGAGAACCTTCTTTTGCTGCCTTTCCTTTAGTTTTTTGAATATAAAATCCATTGACAATTGCTCGCGGTGGGCGTTGAGGTAAGCAGCTCCCAAAATGGATAGCCATATCAATGAAAATCGTGCAAATTCTTCGGTGAATGAAAAAGAACGGCCTAAAATATATCTTGAAAGGACCTGCCACAATACATCAAAAACCAATAGCGCAAAAATTGTGATCAATAGTACTTCCAGAATACTGTTGATTTTGCGAAAAATGAGATCTAGGGTCTTCATATTATTTCGTAAGGATTTCGTCTACCAATTTTGCCATTTCAGGGTATGCCTTTCTAAAATCTTCAGTCACCGACTTTGTTTTGTCAGCGAATATGGATTTTTCGGGAATGATTATCTCAACATTGGCTTCTTTCATTTTTTCCATGGACTTTGCCACTGATTGACGCCAAAATTCCTTTTGGGCCTCTGCGGAGATTTCAGCAGCTTCTTGGACCCATTTGCGTTCCTCCTCAGTCAGTTTTTCCCAAAATTTAGTACTAATGAGCACCACATCGGGTACGGCAGAATGTTCGTCAATAGTATAATACTTGCTGACTTCATAATGGTTCGATGATACAAATGATGGTGGGTTGTTTTCCGCACCATCCACCACACCTTGTTGAATGGCGGTATACAATTCGCCATAGGCCAAGGGTGTGGCCGAACCGCCTAAGGCATTCACCATGTTGATGGCCATTTGGTTGTTCATGACCCTTATTTTCATGCCCTCCAGGTCTTCTGGAGTTCTTACGGGTGTATTTTTGGTATAAAAATTACGACTTCCCGCATCATAGTAGCATAGTCCACGAAGCCAAAAATCGCTCCCCTTTTCTAGAATGGACTTTCCTATGGGACCTTCAAGCACATCAAACTTATGTTGGTCATCACGAAATAGGTAGGGAACACCCAGTACCAAGTATTCAGGAACAAAATTAGAGAGGGTGGCGGCACTTACCTTGGTAATACCAAGACTACCTATCTGAAGCAGTTCCAATGCTTCTCGTTCAGAACCCAGTTGCGAATCCGGAAAAATCTTAACGGTGAGCTGGCCATCAGACTTTTGGGCCAAAACTTCTTGAAATTTCAACGCCCCTTGATGAACTGGATGGGATTGCTGGGAATTGTGGGCAAAATAGAGCACTTTTACCTGGTCTTGGTTGTTGCAAGAAATCATTAGTAAAACGAATGGCACTAGCACTAGCCTCATAAGCCCTTAAAGTTAAAATATCTCTTCACATTATGGCAACAAATATTCTGCTCCGTTTACCCAAGAGGAACAAGTTGTTGGTTATCAGGTTTTTCCCGGAGGTTTATTTTAAGATTACTTTAGGAGTTCCGACCCCATACCTACAACCCGGTTTACTTGAGAATTTAGTAAGTTTGTTAGGATATGAAAGAAATCTTAAGAGGGTGTTTGTCATTTCTTCTCATCGGTTTATTACTGATTAAGATTTCCGCATTTCATGTTTACGAGCATGAAGATAAACTGGACGATTCCACGGAACATTGTGAACACTGCTTGCTGGTTCTAGATGGGCCACAATCCGAAGGATTGATGCCCACAAAGTTGATGTCTGAAAAGACTATGGAACCAGTTCTTTACCAAGATCAAATTATTCCTTCTGGAATTTCTGGTGAAAATACCACTAGGCTTACCATACTATTTTCAAGGCCTCCTCCTTAACAAACGGTTTAGAATTCCCTATACCAAAATAAGATAGCATGGAGTTAACGGTCTCCTAACCCAAAATTTGCACTTTAAAATTTTCCACTTTGGTAACAGAGAGGTGAATTGAATTTTTAAGGATCCCAGTAGTATCCGAACTATATTGTTAAAAACAAATTTGTAGGTCATAATGCGTACTTGGATCTATAAAACCTATCAGTAGAATTCAACAAAATTCGAAATGAAAAAAACAGCCTACATCCTTGTGGTGTGTAGCGTATTGCTTTTTGGTTGCAAGTCAGAAACCAAAAAGAAGGGCGAGCTTTCTTCCAATGATTCAGTTCAAGGAAAGGACCTATTCGAACATAAAGCAACGCCAAAGTATGCCAAGAGGTTTTCAGTTACCTATCATAATACCTACAAAGTAGTTCGTACAGATGCAAAGTTTCATCCGAATCGTTCATCCGAGAATGAGCCTGAAAATGTTCAGGATGTGATGGTCCTGGTTCAAAAGGGAACTGCACCACCAAAATTAATAGGTGGCCTTGCGCATGCAACGGTGATCAGCATACCTGTGGAAACCGTAGCGGTCAATGTCCAACATTCCGAGAGTTACTTGCGTGAAATTGGACTAGTGGATAAGCTAAATGCCATTGGGGGACTATATTCCTACAATGATGAAATGCGCGGCAAAGCGCTTGACGGAACTCTGGGTCAGATAGGATACAGCTGGCACAGCCCACCAAATTTTGAAGTCCTTCTGGAACGAAAACCGGAAGTGTTTCTAATGACCTTGGCGAGTTTGGATCATAAGGAAAGTTTGGATAAATGCCGTCAATTTGGTATTCCGACAGCCACTGTTTTTGATTGGGCGGAACCGGATTATTTAGCTAGGGCTGAGTGGATCAAGTTCTATTCGTTGTTTTTTAATGCTGAAGAAGAGGCAAGTCAGGTTTTTGGGGAAATTGAAAGTAACATTAAAACCTTAAAGGCCTTAACCGGTAATTTGGGTGAGAAGGAAACCGCCCTATGGGGTTATTATACAAGCAAACAACGTTGGAATATGAACATAAATAGTGTTCCTGCGCAGTATTTGATCGACGCCGGTTTAATAAATGCGCTGGTGGGCAACACCGAGCCCAATGCAAATGGGACCCAACATTTAACCACCGAAGAGTTGCTCTCTAAAGGAAAAGATGTGGATCACTGGATCATCGGTGATATTCATGCACCCCCACTTCCCAAAGAAAACATCATGAATCATTTTAAATCCTGGAGAACCGGAAAATTGTACCATAATATGAAAAGGGTAAAGCCTAAAGAAAATACTTCCGACTGGTACGCCAAGGCCATTGTTCGTCCAGATATGGTGCTAAAAGACCTTATAGGATTGGCCTATCCAGACTTATTGCCCAACCATACCCCAGTTTTTATGGGATATTATGATAAGGCTACCGAAGGACCAAAAGAGTTAGCATTAAGTCGATAAGGATGAGGAAGTATGTAAGAACTTTAAAAACCATGAATCCGCACGAAACTTTTGGTTCTAGCTTGGCAAGAGTCCTGCTTTTGCTTTTGGCATTTAACATGGTTGGAATGACTTTGATGGGGTGCGGCTCCTCAGACAAGAAAGAGAAAAAGATCCATGTAAATGTTGCCTATTCGGGAAACCAATCCAATGAAAAAGTGGAGGTAAGTCACGCTAAAAACTTTTCGGTCTCGTATGGACCAGACTACAAACTTGTAGATATTCATTTTAAAAGCGAGAATAGGGATTTGGTTTTTGACCAAAAGCTTGTACTGGTGCAAAAAGGAACCCCTGCTCCCGAGCTGAAAAACGATTTGGAAGGGGCATGGCTTATGGAGGTGCCCCTTAATACCGTAGCGGCCAATGACGACGGTGAAATAACCCGACTAAAAGCATTGGGTTTAATGGACAACATCATAGCCATGGGTGGTGGCGCCATCTATGATGCTGAGTTACGCGAGCGCTGGGAAGCAAAAGAAATTGCCTCTATCGGATATAGTTTTCACAGACCTCCTTTGCCCGAGGTAATCCTTTCATTAAACCCAGATTTGTTGATCCTTTACTCCTACAATCAAGATAGAATGACCTCCGTAGAAAAAATGAGGAAGTTTGGAATCAACGCTGTACCCCAATTTGCCTGGGCAGAATCCTCTTTCTTGGGCAAAGCCGAATGGCTAAAGTTCAGCGCGCTTTTTTTCAATAAGGAGGAGGAAGCCAACAAGCTTTTTGGTGAAGTGGAACAACGTTGCCAAAGCCTCATGGAAAAAGTTCGGGCGAAAGGTGAAAAAACTACGGCCTTTTTGGTGTATCATCCTTCGGAAAGTAGCGATTGGTCCGCTCATCGGAATGACTTTTACGCTTCTTTTCTTGAGGCAAGTGGCGCTGTTAACGTGTTGGCGGATGACGGCCCAACGCATGCTGTTGGGATGAATAACGAAAAAATGCTCTCCTTGGCCAAGGATGCAGATTTCTGGATGGTAAATAGTACTTCGGATGAAACTTGGCCCCCTGCAGAATATTTAAATTCATTTGAAGCCTATCGAAAAGGTCAAGTCTACCATTATCAAAAGCGTACAAGGCATGAACACAATGCTTATGATTGGTACGAAACTCCAGAAGTCCGCCCAGATTTGGTGTTGGAGGATTTGGTCTCCATTTTTTACCCCGATCTGTTACCTGCGCACGAGCTAGTGTATTTTGAAAAGGTACAACTTACCAAAAACAAATCATGATGGAAGTAAAACAACAACTAAAAAGACCATTGAGGGTTCAAGAAACGGATCCACCAAAACCAATAAAGGTAAAACTCCCAGCAAGGGCCAGAATGTTCATTTTTCCTTTGTTGGTCATTGGAATTCTAATACTGATTCTATTGGAATTGGGCGTGGGTACCGTGGCCATTGATGTAAATGGAGTGGTGTCGGCTCTGTTTGGATTGGAAAGCGCAGACCCTACGCACAGCACCATAATCAATGAACTTCGCATGCCCCGAACTATTGCAGCGGGGATTGGCGGAGCTGCTTTGGGAACTGCCGGCCTTCAATTGCAGACCATGTTTCGCAATCCCTTGGCAGGGCCTTGGGCCTTGGGCCTTACGGCTGGGGCACAATTGGGAGTGGCTTTAGTGGTTACCTCGGCGGCTGTGGTTGGGTCTTCCTTTCTGGAAAAATTTGAGATTCTGAGTAATTTGGGGATAGTTGCGGGAGCCATGTTGGGCTGTCTTTTGGTGCTCCTTTTAATGGTATCCATAGCGCGATATGTAAGTACGATTACTTTACTGATTTTGGGGTTAATGTTGGGTTATTTTGCCCAAGGCCTCATTAGTGCCATCCTTCATTTTACTAACCAATCCCAAGCGAAGGTTTTTGCAGGTTGGAACGACGGTAGTTTTGCAGGAGTTTACTGGGAACATTTTCCGGTCTTGATTCCATTGGCAATTATTGGATTGATCAGCGGTTGGTTGATGGCCAAACCCTTGAATGCCTTTTTGTTGGGGGAGAATTATGCAAGGGCACTGGGGATGTCTATAAAGCGTACCCGTATCATTACCCTTGGTAGCGCAGTGCTATTGGCTGCACCGGTAACCGCTTATTGCGGCCCCGTACTTTTCTTGGGATTGATTATTCCACATTTGGCAAGAGGTTTATTCAGTACATCCGATCATAGAATCCTTATTCCAGCAGTGATGTTGTTGGGTTGTTTGGTGGCCATGGCAGCAGATCTTTTTGTGCACCTACCTTGGGAACGCCATTTTCTTCATTTAAATGCGGTTAATGCTCTCATTGGTGCTCCTGTTGTAATGTGGGTTCTGTTACGAAGCCGTAAAATGCGAACTTTTGAATTGTAAGACTATGGACAGTGTTTTGGATTTAAGGGAATTATCAATCGGCTACTCACTGAAATCAGGTAACAAGGTAGTTGCGGAGAACATTACGGAGACCCTGAGAAAAGGGGAGTTGGTTTGCTTACTTGGTCCCAATGGTGCAGGGAAATCCACCTTGATTCGCACCATATCCGCCTCCCAAAAACCGCTTTTAGGACAGGTTTTTTTGGATAGAAAGGACATTTTTCAGATTGCTGCCAGGCAACTGGCAACCAAATTAAGTTTGGTGCTTACCGAGCGTGTTCACGGAGGAATGCTGAGCAGTTATGAAGTGGTGGGTTTGGGAAGATACCCGTACACGGGCTGGTCTGGCAAGCTAAAGGCTAAAGATCACGAAGTTATTCAATGGGCCATTACCACAGTTGGAGCCGAGGAACTTGCTGAACGAATGATTTCAGAACTCAGTGATGGAGAACGACAAAAAATAATGGTAGCCAAGGCCTTGGCCCAAGAAACCGAGGTCATGATATTGGATGAGATTACTGCCTTTTTGGATTTGCCCAGAAGGATTGAGGTGATGCAATTGATGCGGCAACTCGCCAAAAGGGAAAACAAGTGCATCCTAATGTCCACCCATGATATGGAGTTAGCTCTAAAATACTCCGACAAACTTTGGCTGCTTCCCAAGAATGGAAAATTGGCTATAGGTGCTCCGGAGGATTTGGTCTTAAATGGCACCTTTGCCAAAGCTTTTGAAAGTGAGGGAATCCATTTTGATATGCAAAAAGGAGCCTTTGAAAGTCAGGAACCCTACCAACAAAAGGTGCAACTTATGGGTGCTGGAAATGAACTATTGTGGACCAAAAAAGCCATGGAACGCGCCCGTATTGAGGTTGTTCCGGATACGACGTTATCTGTTTCAGTAACGCGAACTAGGGAAGGAATGTCGTGGCAGGTGAGTTCCGGAAAATTGAACAAGGAGACGAATTCCATCTATGAACTATTGCAAACGATAAAGGAATACGAGTAGTGCCTATTTGTATCCAAACAAAAGGTATTTCCTTCTCGTTGAAATATGCATTCACTAACTTTTTATCTTAGAGTTTTTCGAACAGGTTTAATAAAGGATATGTAACTTTAAGGACTTGGATAAAAACCTTTGTACAAAAAAATAATAACGTCTAAAAACTATAGAAATGAAAACACCCAATTTACTTGCCACAATGTTTGTAGCAGTGGCTATGATGGCCTCTTGCAAACAACAAAAAAAGGAAGATACAGAACAAACTGGGGAGCAGGTGCCAGTTGAGGCGGAACAACCCAAGATTACCTTAGAAAAATTGGAGGGTTCCCCAGCCTATGCCGATGCAGTTTTGCAACTAGAAGAGCCTAAGAGCATGAAGATTGCCGAAGGAGGGGAAGTGGATTTCACCTTCACAGTGAATAACTACGAGCTTGGCGCACAGACCGAAGG
>JBCCUY010000013.1:0-24545 GCA_039196145.1 Bacteroidota bacterium | reverse complement strand
GACATCTCCAGAAGGTTTTGGTACCGTAGCTATGATCATTAACTTTATAGTGTCCATTACAATTTCAAGATTCACGCCTCCTCCAGCTAAAGAAGTTCAAGAGATAGTTGAGAATATAAGAGTACCAAGTGGCGCTGGAAAAGCACATAGTCACTAATCATTCTTGATAACTACACCAGGAAATTATGAGCATGAAGAAAAAATGCCATATTATTTCGACAGGGCTAATGTTTTTGGAGTTTATGGTCAATTCACAAGAAATTTATTTGAAAAGGATTTTGAACAGATAAGAGATTGTAAACTAACATAAATCTGCTTACCCGGTAAGAAAGTTTTGGTTCATAAAATATAGATACAATTTGATAACGGTAACATGAGTAACTATCACATAAAACATTTAGAGGAATATTATCAGGTTTACAGAAAATCGGTCCGCGACCCGGAGCATTTTTGGGAAGAGATTGCCGAGGAACATTTTATGTGGCGTAAAAAATGGGATAAGGTTTTAAGTTGGGATTTCACCAAACCAGAAGTGAAATGGTTTGAAGGTGCCAAATTAAATATTACAGAAAATTGTATAGATAGGCATTTGGCGACAAGGGGGGAGAAGACGGCCATTTTATTTGAACCTAATGACCCCAAGGAAGCTGCTGAAAGTATCACCTACAATCAACTTTATGAACGCGTTAATAAATTTGCCAATGTTTTAAAAGAACAAGGTGTAACCAAAGGCGATAGAGTTTGTATTTACCTACCGATGATTCCGGAATTAGCAGTATCAGTTTTGGCATGTGCTAGAATTGGGGCCATACATTCAGTGGTATTTGCCGGTTTTTCATCAACGGCACTATCAACTAGGATTAATGACTCAGAATGTAAAATGGTTATTACCAGTGACGGTTCTTATAGGGGAGCAAAAACCATTGATTTAAAAGGTATTGTAGATGAAGCTTTAAAGGATTGTCCTTGTGTAGAATCAGTTTTAGTGGCTAAGCGTATTGAGTCTGATATTTATATGGAATCAGGACGAGATAAATGGCTTCAGCCTTTATTGGATGAAGCATCATCCGATTGTAAAGCGGAGGTAATGAATGCCGAAGACCCTCTGTTTATTTTATACACATCGGGATCTACGGGTATGCCAAAAGGCATGGTGCATACAACAGCGGGTTACCTGGTCTACACAGCTTATACTTTTAAGAATGTATTTCAGTATCGTGAAAATGATGTGTATTGGTGCACTGCTGATATCGGTTGGATAACAGGTCATAGTTATATTGTATATGGACCACTGGCAAATGGAGCTACAACCGTTATGTTCGAAGGCGTTCCTAGCTACCCGGATTTTGGACGCTTTTGGGCGATAGTGGAAAAGCATAAAATTAATCAATTCTATACGGCACCAACAGCTATCAGAGCGTTGGCAAAACAAGGTTCAGAATTGGTTGAGAAATATGATTTGTCATCATTAAAGGCATTAGGTTCTGTAGGAGAGCCTATAAACGAAGAAGCTTGGCATTGGTATAATGATAATGTCGGGAAAAAGAAAAGTCCGATTGTGGATACCTGGTGGCAAACCGAAACAGGAGGCATTATGATAACCCCCATTCCTTATGTGACGCCAACAAAACCAACCTATGCAACGTTGCCTTTCATAGGCATCCAACCTGCGTTGATGGATGGGAAAGGAGAAGAAATAAAAGGGAATCAAGTAGATGGACGTTTATGTATTAAATTCCCATGGCCAAGTATGGCAAGAACCATTTGGGGGAATCACCAAAGGTATAAAGACACATATTTCTCAGCCTTTGACAACAAGTATTTTACAGGGGATGGTGCTTTGAGGGACGAAGTTGGTTATTACAGAATTACAGGTAGAGTAGATGATGTTATTATTGTATCTGGCCACAATTTAGGAACGGCACCAATAGAGGATGCTGTGAATGAACACCCTGCAGTTGTAGAAAGTGCTATCGTAGGTTTCCCTCATGATGTAAAAGGAAATGCGCTTTATGGTTATGTGATTTTGAAAGATACAGGGGAGAGTAGAGACCATAACAACCTGAGAAAAGAGATAAATCAAATTATTACAGAACATATAGGGCCAATTGCCAAATTAGATAAAATTCAGTTTACAAGCGGCTTACCCAAAACACGTTCAGGAAAAATTATGAGACGTATTTTAAGAAAGATAGCTCATAAAGACACCAGTAATTTAGGAGATACCAGTACGCTATTAAATCCAGAAGTTGTTCAGGACATTATGAAAGATAGTTTGTGATTGTTAATTTAAAGTGAATATTGTTTTTATAAAAATCAACAAATTTGAAACTGTTTCTGAAAGTGTGTTTTTGAAGCATTGGAAGGATTGACTCTCCAACCTTCAACCGCTTGTAGGCCACCTTCACAAGAAGAGATTGAAAGCATCATTAATTATAAGGGTACAGCACTTTTTGTGGAAGAAGTGGAAAATGAGATAGTGGCAACATTATCTATGGCATTAAATGAAATCCCAATAGGAAATAAGGTCTGGACAGAAGAGTATTTTGGTTTAAGCAATTTGTCCAAATTCTGTTTTTTGAAGTTGCATCAAATGGTCGTAAAGGGCATATTTGAATTGCATGGCCCGATTTATGCTTTCCAATCGACAGATGATATGCGTTCCCCTTTGGGATCGTATGGATAGTTCATGGCCCATTTCTTCCCGTTCACCTTCCAGGGTTTCCAATACTGCGGTGGCCACATCCATAAGTTCGGTTATGCTGTCCATGAAAAAGACATCCTTTAAAAGCAGCTTTTCCTTGGGGTCTTTAATGTTTATTTCAAATAACATAATGTTTACAAGATTTTAAAGACGTGTTGTCCTATGAATGGTTTTTCTTCTTTCTTCCTTAGAATGTGAGGGGCCCATATGCCGGTCATAGATATGGTAGATCTCCGGGTATTTTTTTCTCAAGTGTTCAATGGGCCTGAAATCCGTGGGCATGGATTTTTTCCCCAAGGGCTCAATGGCATAGTAATGGATCCCCGTACCATGGTGTTTCTTTATGATCAGTTTGGAATCGTTGCCCTCGATGGGAACAGCGGTAAGATGGGTCAGAAAATCCTTTTTTTCAATGAGGAAATGTGTCACCTCATATTTCATTTTGGCACTGATCTCGGAAGAATTCAAAAAATCATCCAAGGACATCCATTTTTGCATTTGTGGTGTTTCACCCTCAGGTCCATGGATCTTGATGTGCAACTGGTCCCCAAAAAGTCCGAGATCTGCGCCATACTTGGTTTCGGAAAAGGGGGTTATGGCCTTTTCGTTTATAAGGGTCCTGAATTCGGATAGCGATAGGTATTTGACATTGTTTTGGTCAATTGCTTCCAAATATGGGGTCAACACCACATAATTTTTGCCGATGTTGGATGGGACATAGAGTCCTTTGATGCCCTTTTCCAACTGGATCGGCCGCACATTGGAAATCTGGGACAGATCATTTTGCTGGGGAGGGATATGTTGTACACCCCGGCCCAGATGTGGATTATGTTTGTACAATAGCTCCATAAAAGTATTGAACTTTTGCCTCAACCGTATTTTTTCATCCGCTTGCAAATGGGCCATGTCCTTATCGAAGAACCTGTTCTTTAGATAGAAAAATTCATTGTTCACAGGATAAATATATCCGATCTGTTTGATCAACTGTTTCTCCTGGTATCTGTGCCAAATGGAACAATTGTTGGCCTTTCTACTGGAAACGTACAGTTTTTTGCTTTTTTCGTGATAGCCAAGAAGGAAGTACCTTGAGGAGCCATCCGTTTCTTGTAGTTGGATACGCCCGAAAGGGGTAATGTCAACATCCATTTTGTACAATCGGTTCTCACGTTTTAAAAGCGACATATGTTCTTCCAATGATGGACTGATAAAGCCCGAAGTCGCGAGCTGGATATCACGGACGAATTTCAATTTGTTAAGGTCTCCCAGTTCTTCCATTGGAACCGTTTGGTACTCATATCTTTTGAAACTCCTGAAATCGGGGTCGAAGACCCAGGAGGCCATGTTCTTGAGCTTATGGAAAAGTTTGATGTATTTGAACCCTTTGTCTTTATCTCTCCCCATGGCATTAGTTGTTTTGCGTCAAACGGGCATAGACCCTGTATTTGATGTTCAAGGAAGGTAGGGGATCTATCCGCTTACCGTTTTTTATGGTTTCGTAGTGAAGGTGGGGACCCGTGGAAAGTCCGGAACTGCCCACGGTACCGATAAACTCATGCGGCGGCAATTGCTCTCCCAAGGAAACGGCAACGGTCTCCAAGTGCCCGTACAGGGTACTGAAGCCATGGGCGTGCGACACGATGATATGGAGGCCATGACCTTTTGGATCATCTCCTATATGGGCCACTGTGCCAGCGGCGGTGCAATATAGGGGTGTTCCCCGCTCAGCCGCAAGATCGATCCCCAAATGCCCCTTTGGTGTCTTGTGGATGGGATGGGTGCGGTTGCCATAGGGACTCGTAAACACAAAACTTTCACGAAATAGGGGTACCGAAGAGGGGATGCTGTCCAATATGGATGGGCGCATGGCAAGAAATCCCATCAGTTGTCCAAATTGTCCAAATTCTGAGACATCGTCTATTTTCCGGCAAAGGCCTTGGTAAATGACGTCCATGCGGGGCTGTTGTTCGGTTTGTAAAAAGGTACTGTTGACAAGCCCGGTGTCCGGATCCGGCACAATGGTGTCGGTTCCCCAAAAGTAGGTGAGCCCATAACAGAGAAAGAACAGTCCTATAAACACCCAATACGGTGTATTGTACGGTGTAAAATGGCGGATATTCCCTGAGTCTATTTGGTCTTGGACACCGGTCAATCCATACTTGTTTCGTAAACGGTCCATTTTGGATATTTTCTTTGGTGCTGTCATGGTTTTCAAAGCATTCTTATGGATAGTTTGATATTTCCAAAATAATATTATATTTGTAGTGTTATTTGCAAATATATTCAATTTTTGCACAAATAAAAACAAAATGGTGAACAACAAATGGCGTGAATTTGACCAAAGCCTGGATCTTTGCGGTCTTTTTGAACATTTCGGCTTTGCTCCGGTAAGAAAGGAAAAAACGTATCAGAGCTACAAAATGGGAAAGGAACACGCGATTGTGATCAACACTTCGTTGGGACAGCGGTATTATCTGGCCCGCAGACCGGAGCGCAAATTGGCGGCCTTTGACCTGGTATTGGACCAGTTCTCCAAACTGGAGGGCCCCGCAAAAATGGGGCTATGGTCGAAGGTCGATGATTTTTACGGGCACATAGGGGCCAAAGGCCTTTTCAAGTTGGAGCCCGGCAGCTCCTTGGGAATGGATGCACAAGCAAAGGATTATAACCATTTCGAGGATATGGCCTCTGGGCTTTCCTTTACGGAACATATCGTGGAGAACGATCCTCATGGAATTTTTAAGGGCAGGGTCCAATTGGATGCAGAGGGCAGAAAACTGTTTCCGTTCCGCAATCTGGCCAACACTTTGACGGGTTACGCGGTGGAGGACCGGGGGGAATACTCCCTTTTGGCCGAAAGTGATGTTTCGGCATCGGTATGGTTCAGTAACATACCGAGCTCCATTGAACATTTGGTGGTCTTCAAGAGTCCGATGGAAGCGGTGGCCTTCCACAATAGGTTTCAGCTAAAGGATACCGTATACCTATCATTTTTGGACATCAATTATGATACGGCCAAGATTCTCACCCAGATCCATAAAACCACCAAATTGAACAAATTTGCGATCAGTCTTACCGGAAAGTCCAAAGTGGAGGGATACATACACGATTTGATGTTGATGTCCCACATCAACGATTCTCGATTTTTGGTACAGGTTGGAAAGGACCATTTGGGGATCCGGTTCCATCCCGGTACGGAAAAGGCGTTGACCAGTCTGTACAACGAGGTCAAAAAATTCAACAATTCCCTGGCCCAGGAATATATGGGCTACAACAAAATACCGGATCAATCCCTATTGAATCAACGCAGCATCATACTCACACGGGAAAGGGACATGGTCCTATGCCGATTGCCCTTTGACGTAAACGCTCTTCGCTATTTTTTGTGGAGCTACTACAGGAATTACATGGGCAAGACCATAGAGATCATAAAGCCCGTGGATGTCAGTTGGGCCAAGGATTACCAGGAAAACGGAATGTACCACGGCAGTTCTGCCATGGAGGCCTTTAAGATGGCGGTATAAAAAAAGGGGTGCTCCCACCCCTTTCTATCCTTAATTCCGGATATGAAAATGGAAAGACATATCCAGAGTAGTGCAAAGTTAAAAATTATTATTAATCCTTAATTCAGTTTTAAAATGGAAAGACAGATCAAAGAGAAGGTTTTCGTAAAAGTGAACCAGAAATGGCAAAAAGCCGAGGTGGTATCCGAGAAGGATGGCATGGTCTCGGTAAAGACCAACGAGGGTCAGAGTTTTGACCTTACAAGAAACAGTAGGTGGCTGGAAGCCTTGAAATCACCCGCCCAACGATATGCCTACGGGGATGTCAAGGAGCAGTTGGAAGGCCAGTACATCAGTTTTGAAAAATTGCCGGAAAATGTCCAGGACAATCTTGTCCAGGGCCGGGAATACCTACATGAATCCACATATGTTTCCGAAGGCCAATTGAAGGATAGCAGTAAAATGATCCAGATGATCTATGACCAAGACCAAGGCTCACGTCTTGATCTGCAGTATCGGAGAAATGAACCCATTACCTTGGAGAAAGCAATGGCCTACAACCACAAGTTCTCGGCAGAGGAATTTGAGCGCATGGTCGAAAAAAAGGAGTTCATTGTATTCCAGGGAACCACAACGGATGGGGAACTATTCGAAAAGTTGGCTTACTACGAGCCAAAACTGCAGGATATACGTACCAAGTCCGCCCTGGGTCCGAACACCTACCTTTATGGTGAAAAACTGACCTTGGACCAGGCCAACGCATTGAACCAGGGAAAGGCCATTGAAATGGATATCAAGAGCAATGCCCATGGCAGTAAGCCCTATTTGGTGAGCTATTCTCCACGCAAGGAGACCTTTATCACAAGAAACGTGGACATGTCCAAAGCCATGAAAATGGATGTGGTCACGGATGAAAAAAAAAAGGCATCTAATCGAAGGGTGAAAGTTTAGGAAAAACGATGTGGAAAGGGACCGTCCCGTTGGGCGGTCTTTTTCTTATTTAACTATTTTTCCATGAAAAGCTATTCAGAAGACCCTGGGCACTATAAGGCATTGATATCCAAGATCAATTTGGAGATCGATTTCCCGGGCTATCTATTGTCCCAAGGGTACAGTCTAAAAAAACGCAGTGTGGGATCAATGGAGCTTATAAAGGACGGGGACCGTATCGTACTGCAGACCAAACGAAGCCCCGTTACCTACTTTAACCGTTCCGATTCGGTCGATAAGGGGCAGTTTTTCAAGTTCCTTCTACAGCGTTCACCTAACTTTTATGATGCCATCCGGTCGGGGTTGGAGAGCATAGACCGTAGTTACGCACATTTGGGGCCAATAAGGGAAAAACCAGGGGTCCGCAGGGCCATTTCCCTGGAGGAGCGTTATCATATCGGCCCTTTGACGCATTCCAACTATTTGACCCATGAGCGGGGTTTTGATCAGGCCACTTTGGACTCCAAGGCTTTCAGGGGCCGGCTGTTCAATGCATTCCATATCAATGACAACCAAAGTCGTATCGCCAATGTTGCCGTACCCAAATACGGTCTGGACGGTATGGTGAAAAACTATACCCTGTACAATAGACCGTACAGAGATCGGCGCGATGGTAAGATGAAAAAGTTCCGGTTGCTGCTCAATGAACGCTATGAGTATTTGTTTGTGAGTGACCCTGGCCTAAAGGCCGAAAGAATCGTTTGTTTTGAGAGCGCCTTTGATGCGATGGCCTACCATGAGCTTCACGGTGGACCGGACTGCTTTTACGTCTCGCTTTCCGGTCATATCGATGAAAGGAAACTGGACCAGTTCTTTCAATGGGAACAGGTAGTGGACCGAAATAGGGATCTACCCTTGCACTTGGGCTTTGACCATGACTTGGAGGGCATGCGGTACGACCTGAAGTTGTTATCGGCATGGTTGAACCGCAAATCGGAAACGGTCCATATGGATGTTTCCTGGAAACGTCCGGTTTCCATTGTTCGATTGAATTACATATCCTATCCTTTGGAACGAATGGAAAGGGATACCACAAGGCTCAATGCCATGGTGGAAGGGATGTTCCATGGATTTCCAAAGGGAATGAAAAAGGCCATTTGCTTCAGGGACAAGGTCATTTGGGAACTTGACCTTGAAAAAATCCTAGGTCTGGGCGGGGCTTCCAACATTTCCCGTGCCTACTGGAAAACAGTGGTGGATGGGTTGTCACAGCTGTACGCGGATGGTAAGGTTACCATGGACAAGTCACCTTCCCAAAAGGATTGGAACGAGGAACTGGTGCAGGTAAAAAAAATGCTGTTGTTGAATATGGAAAAGCTGGCCGACATTGGTGAAGGATATGATGTCCATATTGAGCTCAAGGCAGATATGGGTCCAGAAGGTGCTCCTCCCATCGGGAAAATGGTAAGGCTCAGTGACAAGGGCATATGTTGTGATTTTGGTCTCAGACATACCTATATGATCCCCATGCAATCCGTGAAACATTGTTATGCGGTAAAGGCCAATACGGTGTCCAAAGAAAAAAAACAAAAAATTGGCAGACATGCAGGATAAGAACAGGGGATATGTGGGGATGTACCTATCGGCCTTTTATTTTGTAATGGTGCTTTTTATGGAGTACTATCCCCTTTTCACATACCATTTAGGTAGCAGTGCCTTTGGCAATGGCATCTATGGCTTCATTTTGCGGACTGCCCTTCCGGTCAGGGGTTTTCAGGGCCGTATGATCCTTTTGGGCCTTTTGATGGGGGGAATAATGATGTACCGGCCAAAAAAGCTGGAGGGTCTCAACAAGAATCGTGTGGCGGTCGGTATGCTTATAAGCATATCCCTTTTGGTGGTGCCAATCTTGATCACCTGTCCAACGCCCCAATGGTCCCTTTTTTCAATGGTGTGCTATGTGCTGTCCTATTTTGGGCTTATGACCTTTGGCATGCAACTCTTCTCATTGTTGAAATTCACCAATTTGGCCAAGGAAGATCCCTTCAATGACAAGAACGAGACCTTTCTTCAAACGGAGGAGCGTTTGGACACCCCGTATTCTGCCAATATTCCCTATACCTATCAACATAGGGGCAAAAAAAGGAAGGGCTGGATCAATTTCGTCAATCTGTTCAGGGCCCTATTGGTGATCGGGACCCCGGGCAGTGGAAAATCATTTTCGGTCATAGAAGAGGTCATGGCGCAGTTCATTGCCAAAAAGTATGCTATGATCATCTATGATTTTAAGCTCAACACCCTGACAAAAAAGGCATATGGTTACCTTCAGGAAGCCAGGGCCAGGTTTGGGGATTCGAAAAAGATGCCCTTCCCGAGGATGTACTTTATCTGTTTTGATGATTTGAGAAGGACGCACCGCAACAATCCGATCGACCCCTATGGACTGGTCAACCAGTCCGATGCCATAGATACCGCCGCCACATTGATGAAGAACTTGAATCCTGAGTGGATAAAAAAGCAGGACTATTTTTCAAGAAGTGCGATAAGTTTTACCAGTGGATGCATTTGGTACCTGAAGAAAAAGGCCGAACAGACGGGCCAATATATCTGTACGCCGGGGCACTTGGCCCTTTTGACGACCGTAAAAATCGATGTGCTGATGGAGATTATGATGGAAGATGTCGAGGTGCGCCAGATCCTGGTCCCCTTTAGGGACGCCCTGGAAAAGCAGGCTATGGAACAATTGGCGGGCCAGACCAGTACGGTGCAGATAAGTCTTTCCAGTATTGCGACCAAGGAGATCTTCTATGTCATGTCGGGCAATGATTTCAATTTGGAGGTCAACGACCCGAAGTATCCAAAAATCGTTTCCCTGCAGAACAATCCAGCGAGAAAGGAAGTGTATTCGGCCCCTTTGAGCCTTTATATGAACACCATTCTCAAAAGGGTGAACAGACCGGGACGGAGACATATGGCGCTTATCATCGACGAACTTCCCACCATTTTCATCATGCTCCTAAGGACCATTATCGATACGGGCAGGGAAAACATGATAGCTACTGTTCTTGGCATTCAAAGTGTCGGGCAGCTCATATTGGATTATGGCAAGGAACTCGCCGATGTGATCTACGACAATTGTGCCAATATAATATGCGGCGGCGCCAAAGGGGAGACCGCAAAGCGGTTGAGCGAACTTTTCGGGAAGATCCATCAAGAGAAGGTTTCCATCAATACCAGCAGTTCGGATGTCAGCACGAATTTGAGCACGCAATTATTGGAACTGCTCCCAAAAAGCAAGATAGCTTCCATGTCAACCGGTTATTTTGCCGGATTGACCGCCGATACCTTCGATGACCAGATCCAAGAGAAGAAATGCTATGGCCTTCTGCACCCTGATATCGCGGCAAAAAAAAGGGCCATGACGCATTCTTTGCCCGTCGTTAATGAGTTCAAGCCCAGTGATTTTGGGGAGCAGAGACGGGAGTACATGGAACTGGTACATGATCTGCAAATGGTGCGCCATATGGGACCACTTTTTGAAAGGGAAAGCAATTACCTGAAGTTCTATGGGGAACTGTTGGATAAGGTTGCTCTGAAAAATTACCAAAACATCACAAAAAGAAACCTGTTCAAGGATCTGGTCAAAAGCCTTAAGCTCTATGATTACAGGGACCAATATTTCCAAGCCATGGAAAAGGAGGGCCAAAAGAGGGCCATTCACCGTTTTCTCGAGGATATCGTGGAGCAGTTCCTAGTGCGTCGGGAAATGGACCGCGTCTCACAAGAGGTCTTCGATCAGATTATACGGGAAGTGGACGGTCTTGTCAAGGTGGAGTACAAGGCCATCACGGGAAAGGAATTGGAAAAAGTAATATTTGATGAAAAGAAAATAAATGGTGAAATTGCAAAATCGTTGAGCAGATCAAGAACCGAGGTCGCGGAATTTTACGAGGAATGGGGCAAGGGTCTGGACCAACAGACGGCCGATGCCCTCGCAGAGCTAAGGGACGGATCTGAAAACCAGGATGGGGAGGCGTTTTCCTCCTACCCCATCGAAAACATGGACTGATGGACATAGAATCAATAATCAATCTGGATTCCAACGATTTGGGATTCATAGGGGAACGCCTAAAGGAAATCCGTAAGGAACTCATAGAAATGGATGATATCCAAGACAAGAGGTTCAGCGAGTTTTCATTGACCAAACTGAGCGAGCGCCTGAACATGGCCCGTTCCACCCTTGTCAATGTTGAAAGGGGTTCCTCCATGGTGAATTCCATAAAGATTATTCTCTATTTCTATAGCCTGGGATACAATCCCATATGGATACTGCTGCCGGACAATGAGTTCGTGGCCAAACGCAATTTGGGCGAGAACCTTGTCTATAAAAAGGACATCCAGGAGAAGTATCTGGATATGGAACAGCAGGTAACCAAGGCATTGAGGGATTTCAAGACCTCACTCTGACCACTATTCTTCATTTTGCAGTTTTCACCTACAGGAGCTCCCATGGGTCCCGAAGACCCAGGGCAATGCAAGTTTAACGGCTTTGTAGGTACACTGGAGAACGTTCGATGGACCGGATACTTTGGCCCAATTGGGTATTGAAAGGTCTTGTCGGGCTTTCCCTGTCATATATAGCAATGGATATTGCAATAAACATAGCATTATAGATGGCCATATCTATAACATTATATATGGATACCCATATAGCGCTATATACCGTTAGCAATATTGATGGCTATAGTCATATATAGGAATGTTCAATTCATCATTTGACCATCGTATCAAATCATGAAATGTCCATATGACCATATGGACATATGAAACTATGGTCAATTAACGTTATTTTTATGGAAACAAAGATTATTTCGTGTGCGGGTGAAAAGGGAGGCTGTGGCAAGACAACGCTCAATATCATATTGGCGACCAATTTGGCGCTTTTGTATGGAAAGAAGGTAGTGCTCTTGGATATGGACGTCCCCCAGTACTCTGTATACAAGAAAAGAGTAAGGGATATCAGCCGGTTGACGCGGGAGGAAGCGCAAGATCTCGATATTTATCCCGTGGTACGTTCCTCGGTGGACACCCTCGACCAATGGATACGCAAGTATTATGGGAAAGTGGATTATATCATCATCGATTTTCCAGGAAACCTGAACGAAGAAATGGTACAGGGCCTGTTGTATGTCGAGCACCTGTTCATCCCATTTTTTCTTGATGAACTGGAAATCGATAGCACGGCGGTCTTTTACAAGACCTTGGAACGGAATTTCCTTCGAAACGATGACCGGGTACTGAGATCCATCAATCTATTTTTCAATAGATACGAACTGGTAAAGACCAATAAGTTCAATGCAGTAAGGGAGACATTTGAAAAGGCCGGGATGCCGATCATGCAGGAAGTGGTCATGGATCGTACGATATACCGGGAAAGATATCGGAACACCATTTACGGGATACCTGGGGGAAAGGAAAATGGTCCTTTGGGCCTTAAAAGGTTTATTGAACAGGTAATGAACATATCAAAAGGCTGATCATGGGAGATAAGATAAATGTCAAACAAATGTTGGAACAGGCAATTCTGGAGAACGTGGATACCCATAAAGAGACCGAGGAATTGAAACAGGAGCGCAATTCCGGAATCTTTGGGGCAGCCTCTGACCGTAACACCGAGGAAAAATTGGAAGGTGGTGGGCGCAAAACGGCTCTTCGCGATAAAAAGCTATCCGCCCATAACAGAAAAAAAGTGGACCAGTTCCTACAGCTCATGGAGATGGAGAACTATGTGGACAAAAAGGAACAGTTTATATTCAGGCTGAGCAACCAGTGCTTTACGGATTACGAGAAACTGACCAATGTATATAATTACAAAATGGGGAAAAAAGCCACGAGAAACGACATCATGAGAAAGGTACTCGAGCTTTTCCATTCCCAATATATCCCTGAACTGATCAAAAACATGGAGCGGCTTTGAATCTTGGATGGGATCATATGGTATATATCTCCATAGGTGTACTGTGCATTCTGTGGTATATCATCATTTTCGCAATACTGAGGAACCACCGCAAAAAAAATCTTTCAGAAAAAAGTTCATTTGTGCAAAAAATAAATATATTTGCTAAAAATGAGTCTTATCAAAACGTAGACATGGACCAATTACTCAACCAAGTCAATGAAGATCAAACCAGTTCTGAACTACTGGACATTTTCAATGCGTCCGATAAAGACGAAAGCGATAAATCCTTAATTCCAAAAGAAAATGAAAAGTTCAAGATCATCAAAAATTCCGATGATGTCCCTGACAGGGGCACAACGGATACGGGTTAAACTTCTTTTGACCTTTACGGTCCTATTTTTTTGTCATACGCTCGGCTTTTCCCAGATAGACGAGTTGGTCAACCAGGTCGATGCCGCTGAAAGGGGAGCGGAGCGTATTGGCAACAGTATCTTTACCATAATCAAAATTGCCGCCGCGGTACTTGTGATCATTGCGGGTCTGGCTTTCCTGATCATCCGGGAGCAGAATTCGGATATGGCCAGGAAGGTGGGGAACCTGATCATAGGCCTTGTTATCTTTTACGCCCTTGTCGAAGTCGGTGAGAACATGACCAATTGATCATGGAAAATCGAACGGTCAAAATTCCCAAGGCACTCCAAAAGGATGTCTATTTTTTCGGGCTGCGTGCCAAATATGTGGATCAGGCCCTCAAGGGATCTTTCCTTTGTCTGGTTGTCGGATTATTGCTCAGTACGGTCATTTCCACCTTTGTAAGCTTGCTTTTGTCCTTTGCCATGGCAGTGTTGTACATTGGTTTGATGCTCTATTACTCAAAGGCCTACGGCACCAATGGATTCATCAAATCAAGGGCGGACAAAAAGAGGCCCATGAGCATCAAGGGGCACGTGAACAAAAAAATGCTGTTGATATGGAGAAAAAAATGACCCTTATGGACGCTTTTCCCATTTATGGCTACGAACCGCCAATTCTGGTGGCAAAGGAACGGGGCTGTCTGGCCATACCTTTGGAACTTCAGCTTCCCGAAATCTACACCCTTGACGAAAATGATTATCTGGCACTGAACCGTTTGGTCTCCGGCATCATTGAAACCATGGGGGAAAATTGTTTGATCCATAAACAGGATATGTTTTTTGGGGAGACCTATCGTGTGGATGGCGATCGATTGGAAAGGGACTTTTTCGAGACCGAGGATGAAATGTATTTCAAGGACCGTCCCTATTTAAGGCACCGTAGTTATATGGCCATCCACAAAGTTCCAAAAAACTACATCCACAAGACCCCTGAAAGTGCAAACCAATTCCTGCGCAAGGATAGAAAGTTCTTTTACAGCAACCACGTTCCCAAAGAATATATGGACAGGGAGACCATGTTGGATTTTGAGTCACGCGTCCGCGCGGTAAATGACCTTATCAATGATTCCGGGCTCATGCGATCGAGGATCATGGATTTTGAGTCCCTTTTCGGTGCCGGTGGATACTATGACAACTACCTGGAGGCGGATTTTGGTCCCGGCTCGGGCAGGGACATTGACTTCAGCGACCACAAGTTCCATATAGGCGAACGAAGGGGGCAGTTTTTCACCTTGGAGAACCTTGACCAATTTTTCAAGGAAGAAATGGCACACTATGAGTACTTTGGCAAATATAGCATTGGGGAAAACCTTTTTCCGATAGGGAACCTGTTTTCGTTGGGCTTCAAAATACCCCAGGAACATATCATCAACCAATACATCTATATTCCCGGGAAGGAAAAGGCGATGACCAGGTTAAGGGCAAAGGCAAGGCGTCTGGACAAATATTCCAGAAACGGCAAGGGCGACAAGAACAGTACCTACAGAGATCAGATATACGATTTTCAGCAATACGTATTATCAGACCATAAGGAATTGGTCTATTACCACCTGAACGTTATGGGCCTTACCGCTTGCGATTCCGGTTTTCGGGGCATGTGCAATTCGGTCAGGTCCGCTTTTAAAAAATTGGGCATACATATAAAAGAGAATTCTGTGGACCGCAAAAACCTTTTTTTTGGAGGCATTTTGGGCAACGGAATCGGTACAAGTATGGAAATGTACAGTCCCCTATCTTCTGAAATGGCGGCAAGCCTATGGTATTTTGAAGGGGACTATACCAATCCCGTACATGGGCCGCACGGTCTTCGTATGGTCGACAGGACTTCTGGAAAGCCCTTATTGGTGAGCATCTACCGCCAGCCAGAGGAAAACGATTGGATTTTCAATAGGGGGATGCTCGTCGCATCCGGTTCTGGTGGGGGAAAGACATATTTCGCGAACAGCTATCTTTTTTCCGAGTATCGGGAAGGGGCCGATATTGTTATCCTGGAGAATGGGAATTCCTATGATAAGTTATTGGAGGTTCTGGACGGTGTGGTGGTGCAAAACGACGATCGGCATCCATTTACGTTCAACCCTTTTGCGCTTGACCGATATGATACGGTACAAAAGGGCACATCGAAGGTGCTTGCAGAACATAAACTGACCCAGTTGATCGCCCTTATCCACCTGATCACCAAAGAAAACGGAAAGGAAGTGAGCATCTCTTCCAGCTCAAATGTTTCCCGAACCATCATTGAACTATTGGTGCAGGGCTATTATGATATACAGTTCCATCAAGGGTCCCAGGATTTCTCATTTAACGGGTTTTTTGATCACGTGAGGGACCATCTGTCGAATATCATTGGCGACAAGGGGATTCGCAGAAAGGTATTTGACATGAACGTTTTTCTGCTATTGTTGGGAAAGTATGCCCATGATGGTCCAAGAAGTTACCTATTGAACAGTAATGACGACCGTATAGCCCAATTGAGCCAAGAACGACTTATCTATCTTAAGCTCGGGAACCTTATCGACAATGAGCAACTGTTCCCGATCATTGCATTTTTGATGATCGATGTTTTCAACAAAAAACTCAAGGACCCAAAAAAACTTGCGATCAACAAGATCCTGAATGTCGATGAGGCCTGGAACCTGTTCGACAACCCCATTATGGCCAACTACCTGGATGCGCAGTCCAGAATGGCAAGGAAGTTTGGGGGCCAACCCATTTTTATTTCCCAAAAAGTGGATGATTTTGTCAAGTCCAAATATATTGGAAATACCATTGTCGTCAACAGTCATATCAAGGTGCTATTGGACCTGAGCGAATTCAGCAACTGCTTCGAGGATATCCGTTCCATGTTGGGGCTCAACAAAAAAATACAGCAATTGACCCTATCGCTCAACCGCGATGTACCGACGGGAAGAAAATTAAGGGAAATGGTCATATGCTGGAAGGACAGGGTAAAGGCCTTTGGATTGGAGACCTCGCTTCCCACCAAATGCATATTTGAGACCAACCCTCATGAAAAGGCGAGAATCGCGGAACTCTTCCAAAAAAATGGAAAGGACTGGAAACGAACGGCGAAAGCGTACGAACAGCTAAACTCAATGCACCATGAAAATATTTAAAACAGTATCCATTGCAATCTGGATGCTCCCTATCCCGTGCCTGTCGCAGATTCCGGTAACGGACGGGGCCTCCAACGCACAGTTGATCGCTTTGAACAAAAATGTGATCACCATGAATTCGCAGTTATCGACCTTGAACTCGAACATGGCGACACTGGTAAAGCTGATGGAGCGCAATACGGTGGCCAACAGCAATTCCTCACAAATGCTGTCCCAGGAGATCTCGTCAAAACGGGTTCCGGCCAGTTTTGTGGCAGGCTCCCCGGAGATGGTGGAACTGGTGGCATTAAAGGACAGGATTTTGGAAGCCTATAGGGGTTCACGGGCAAGTCTGGGCACTTTGAAACATTTAAGGTATGGGGAGAAAGAACAGACCAGGGAGTTCTTGGTCAAAACCATCGCCCAAGTGTCAAGCCTGATGGCCCAGGGAGTGAAGGTTTCCTCAACACCTGAGATGATGGAATCAGCCGACCGGTTGTCCCTATTGGCGTCCATCAATAAAAAGATGACCAAGATTTTGGATGAGATCATTTCCATCAACAATTCCTTGGTACAAAAAAATGAACATCGAAAGGCGGTCCATTCGATGATAAAACTGGATTAATGTTTGTTTTGAGCACAGAAACGGGATTTAGGGCCTTGGTCAACACGATATTCGACCAATATGTCGATGATGCCTTCAATTCTTTGGGGCCGACCCTTGCAATGGGCTTTCACTTCGCCAAGATCGGTCTTGGGATATTTGCTCTCACCCATTTTTCCTCCAGTGATAGGGCGGATGTCCTAAAGGCCTTAAAATGGTTTCCGCTTTTGTTCATCCTTTTTAATTATGGTGATTTTGCCTATGCCATTTTCGAGTTTTACGATAATCTGGGCAAGTCCTTTATCGGTACCCAACGGAGCTGGGATACCATTGGTGAAAAGGTCACCTTGGCCCAGATTGACGTCGCGGCCGGAAATACCCTTAATTGGAACCTATTGAACATGGATATGGATGCCCTTCAGTCATTCGCCTTGACGGGAATGGCCAGTTCCATTACGGCCTTTGCCCATATCGTTTCCACATTGATCTTTGTGGGGATCAAGGCATTGTCCATCATATACCTTTTTATCCTTATCATATTTGGCCCCATAAACATTGGTCTTTCCTTCATTCCCGCATTTTCCAATATGTGGAAGGCCTGGCTCCAAAAGTTTATGAGCGTGTGCCTATGGATCCCAATGTTATACGTAGTGGATCTGTTCATGGTGAATTTGGTGGACAAACTCGTGGACCATCTGATAAGTAGGTCCGCACAGGACATTTCCCTGATATTGACCTCTTCCCTGTTGATCTTGATGACCTCATTTTTTTACATCAAGGCCCCTACCCTGGCCAATTTTGTGGTGCAGGGAATGAACGTTTCGGGATCGGGGGTGGTATCCAAACCAAAACATTATGGGAAAAAAGCGGTCCAAACGGCAATGGACGTAAAAACCGGCGGCGCGAGCAAGGGTGTCCGCACTTTAATACAGTGATGGCATGAAAGGAAAGTATATAATATTCAACGATATCGAAAAAAGCAAAAAAAGGCAGTGGAACCTGATCTATGTTTCCCTTTTTCTTGTTGTGCTGAGCTTTGGTCTTTCTTTTCACCAAATCACGGAAGCCAATGAAAGGGCACGCAACAATGCGTATGTCCTGCACAGTGGACAACGGTTGTCATTGCGGCCTTTGCGAGACCCAAAACGGAATTTGGAAATCCTATGTGAGGGGCATGTACGGCACTTTCACGAACTGTTCTTTTCATTGGAGCCCGACCTATCCATGATCAAAAGGAACATTGAGGAAAAAGCACTCTTTTTGACAGATAATTCTGGTAAACGACTTTATGCCCGTTTAGTCGAAAAAAGGTATTTCCACGATGTCGCAATGCGTGATTATCGCTATCTTATGGAGCTCGATTCGATTGATGTGGACTATTCGAGATATCCGTTCCCTTTTACCTTTTATGGCAAGCAGGCCATAGAGAAAGGAAGGTTCACCACGTATAGGAACTTGGTCACGACCGGGTACTTGAAAGAGGTGGGTACTACCCCTAACAATTTGAACGGTATTAAGATCATGGACTTTAAGGTCCTGGACAATTCTGATATCCAAGAATAAGGAAGGAATGAACAAAACTGCCAACTTACAGACTTTCAAAAGATGGGTTATCCGTTACAGGAATTTTGCCATCGCACTACCCATAGTACTGGTCTTGACCAGTTTTTTCATTGTTGAGAACATAAAGGATTTCAGTGGTTTGGACGGCAAGGAAAAAGAAGGCGCAAACGGCCTGAACTTGGAGCTTCCCGGTGAACGGCCGAAACTGGATTCAAAGGGCAACGGAAAACTTATTTTGGAAGCTAACACGAGTGATCAAAAAGACGTAAGTCCACTTCCCCCCGACCCCTCGCTTGGGGATGCCCAACAAAGAGAAAAAGACTCCCTGAGTGAAATTGTAAAACAGCTTGAGGCCCTTTCATTTGATGGGCCGAAGGATGTCACGGGTTCAGTTGGTCCGCCTTTGCCCCGCGAGGTCATGGAAAGGGAGCAAGGAGAACCATTGAGCCAGGAAGAACAAAGGCGGAAAATGGTCGAGGAGCGATTGGCCTACAGGGAAATGCTGAAGGAGGGCAGGGACAAGATCGCCGGCAGTAGGGGAAACCCCCATTTGAGGGATGACAAAAAGGCCATATCATCCAGCGGCGATGTGGTCTATCGGGCGGCAGTGTACCGCGACCAGTTCATCTTGCCCGATGACAATGTGGAGCTTATCCTACTTGAGGATATGGTCATCGATGGAAAACTCTTCAAAAGAAACACCTTTATCTATGCGCTTGCGTCCATAGAGGGCAACAGGGTCCTTTTGGACATTGACAATATCAACCATATCCCAGTGGACATCACCGTAAAGGACCACAGGGATGGGCGGGAAGGGCTCTATAGTCAAAGGGCGGGAGAACTTTGGCGTGAATTCAGAGCAGATATGGAAAACAGTGCCCTTTCGGGCGCAGTGGACGGGGTTACAAGGGATTCCGGTCGGATACTACGGGATATGGTCCGGGAAGTGGGGTCTTTTTTGAAAAACAAAAAACTCAAGGAAAGGGATAAGATCTTATTGGTGAACGACCACGAAGTACTGTTATTATTGAAATGAGAAATTTTTGGATATACATTGCGATCATTATTTTGGCATGCCCGACGTGCACGGCCCAAGTTGATACCATCCAGGTCTCCAGAAACTATAAGACCTTGTTGGTTTTTCCAAGCCCCTATGATTTTGCCGTAAATGGCAAGGACCTTAATTTCATTGAATCATTTCCTCAAGGGAGCAGTTCGGAGGTGGCCCGTCATATGGTCATGCTAATCTATAATGATGTGGCACCCGATACGAAGGATTACACGAACTATACCGTTTATACCCAAGACGGGCTGGCCTATGACTTCATTTTGGAGTTGGTGGACATCCCTGACAAAAAACGGTGGACCATCAATGTTTCGATGGCGGACAACAAAGATGAGTTCATAACCAATTCAATTGGCTTGGAGTCCCAAAGAAAAACGGTTACCGGCATATCCGAAGAACCGGTAATAGTGGATTCGCCCAAGCATCGTTTTGGACAGGACCGTGAAAATGTGCTGTCCGGGCAAAATGACGAGGGAAATGAAACAGATCTCCCCATCACTTTGGATCTCTACAAAAGGGACAAGAAGGAATACATGAGGCGCCGATGCTATTATAATCAGTTCAACAAGCCAAAGATCATGAGGTTCTATGGAAGGTCTGGAGATGTGTTCCTTTGGCTCCAGGGCATCTATTATGATAACAACGAGCTTTATTTCCAGTTTCGCATCCACAATAAGGAGAGCATTGACTATGATCTCAACTTCCTTAGGTTCAGTATCGGAACGAATTATCGCAATACATCGAGCAACCAAAAATTGGATCATTCGCCCATATATCAATATAAGGTGCCCAAAAGGATCAAAGGGCACTCTGAAAACCATTTCATTGTGGTCTTTGATAAGTTCACCTTGGATAGGAAAAAAGTGCTTTTGGTGGATATGGACGAGGAAAGGGGCAACAGGAACCTTTCATTGAGCATTGATCATAACCTTATCAACAAACCCTTGAACTTTTAGGTATGGAAAAACAAAGAATAGTGTGCGTACTTTTTTTTACCATGGTCGTGGGTTGTGTGGGCCATTCCCAAATGAGGGGGAACCTTGCTTCTTCTGTGGGCGTGAGTGGAGGTTATGTGGAGGATGGCCTTGGTGTTATGGGTACCTTTAACTTCCATCCCAATCGGTTCAAGTATTTCCAGATCAGTGTACTTGCGGCCTTTGCCGAGGACAATCCAACCGATATCCCCTATAATATCTTTACCATTCAGCCAGGGCTCTATTACAGGGTCTACATTTCTCCGAGGAAGAGTTTCAGCCTGTTTGCAGGCGGGGGAGGGCTGTTTGGATATGAGGTCATCAACAACGGGAGCAATGAGCTTCCCTCGGGTGCGCTGATCGATGCAAGGAGCCAATTTATATATGGTGGCTATCTGGGGGCCGAGGCCGAATTCGCATTGAGCAATGATTTTTCACTATTGATAAAGGCAAACGAATACTATCACGTCAATTCCGATGTGGGCAATTTCTATCCCTATGCGGGATTGGGATTGCGTTATTTTTTATTTTGAGAGAACATACAGAACACTATGAAAAAAATCATCCCACGATCCATAGTATCTGCTACATTACTATGTTTCATCCTTATTTTGGCATGTAGCAAGGATTTTGAAAACATTATAGAGGACTCCTTCGATTTTTCATTTTCGGGAAGCAACGAAGAGGAAATCTTCATTTTTGAGGCTTCGAAAACCGAGTTTTCCTTGGAACCTGAACGCATGATATCGGGTGTCGGGTATTTCATGCGGTATGAGGTTTTGGAGGGCAAGGGCCACTATCTTGGGAGCAAGGGCGATACGATCCGTGAAAGGGATACCATTGCCCTGGAGAGCTTGGAAATGAACTTGAACTACATGGCCGTGGATACGGGAGCCCACAAGGTCAAGGTATTCGCTTGGGATTCCAACAAGCTGACCAAGGAGGTCGATCTGATCTACAACACAAGATTTGCGAGTTTCAGTTTTGTTTTGACCAAGGGTACGGAGCAGGGTATCATCAACAGCAAAAATCCCGTAAACGCAACCCTGATTCGTGACAAGGAAACAGCTGGACCTGGAAATACGGGCTCTTCGGACTTTAGGGTCACCTATCAATTGGAGGATGGTACCGGGGTGTTGTACCTCGGTGATACGGCCTATGGACCAGGGGAAGAGTTCACTTTGCCCAAAGGTGTCACGGAATTTGGCTATCAGCCGGAGACCTTGGGCGAGCACAGGCTCCAAATGACCGCCGTAGCACCCGACGGGGCCAAAATTACCAGGGAGCTTTTGTTGACCGTGGGCAACCTGGATTTTTCCTTTAGGGCGACCGCCGGTTCCTCGCAGGTGGAACTCAATACAAATCTGGCGGTGAACATCGACCTGCAGACCCAGGACGAGGACAGCGATGTCACCTATGAGATCAGTCACGCCTTTGCTTCTGAAAGTGAAGGTGGAGGTACGGTTCGGGACCAAAATGGGGGTGTTATGGATCCCGGGACCAATCGTGCCATCCTGCCCGGCAATTACAATTATACCTTTCAAAGTGTGGAATTGGGCAAACGGAAGATCTATTTTGATATCAGGGACAGCAATGGCCAGTCCAAAAGGGACAGCATCGAAATCGAAGTGGCCAACATCCCCTTTACATTTTCAGGAAATTCTGAGCGCAATTCGGTATTTATAAACGAAAGGGCACAGTTTAATTTTGGTATACGCTCCAATGGAAACACAAGGAATATAGAATACAATATTTCCTATGAGATTTTGGAGGGCAATGGTACCTTGCGCAATGCGAGTGGTACGGAGATGCGGAACTCCACGGACTATCCCGTTGATTTTGGCAACTTTTCACTTTTTTATTTTCCAGAGACCACCGATACCCATGAGATCTCTTTTGTGGTAACCGATAATTTTGGCCAGTCCTCTGAGCCGGTCATTATCGATCTCGAAATAAAACAGAATGAGTTTGAAGTTACTTTCACCCCTTCCAAGACAACGGAATTCACCAATGTTCCTGTTTCCGCCATCATAAACATCGATGAAAACCCCGAAGGGACCAACGACACCTATGAGGCATTTTTCACTTCTGGCAAAAGCGGACAGGTCAGTGTCAATGGCGACACGTACGGACCAGGTGAAAAATTCAACCTTGCACCGGACACCAATACTGTTTTTTATACGGGGTTTGAACCTGGGGAGCACAATCTTGTCTTTAGTGTTGAATCCAGTTCTGGGGTTACCCATGCCACCGACCCCATCACCATTGGGTACGAGCAGGTTGATTTTACCTTTACCGGTGGTGTTCAAAAGACCGAAATCTCCATTGGGGAGGTCACTTCCGTAAATTTCAATATTTCCGAGACGGTGGGCTCTTCGGATTACACCATGCGCTTTACCTTAAACGGAAATGGGCTGATAAAGGATACCTCTGGAAACACGGTGAGCCCAGGCAACAGTTATGCGGTTCCAAAGGGCAACTTCAATTGGAGCTTGGAAGGAATAAGCGAGGGCTCGGTGCTGATAACATTTTATGCAAGAAATGATACCGGCTTGGAAAAACCCGTGGAAGTGTCGGTCACCGTTACCCCCAAGGATTATACGTTCACGGCCAATGCGACGGGACCTGGTGGGTTTATAGGGGATGTTACTCCCATAAATTTCAATATTACGGAACTTGGGCTTGGAGGAGATACCTACACCATGTACTATTCCACGGGCAATGCCAACAGTAGTTTTGAATTTGAGGGAAACACCTATGGACCAGGGGAGACCTTTACCGTACCGGTCAGTTCCTTTAGCGGTAACTACACCGGCCTTTCGGAAGGTGACCATGATATTGTTTTCAATGCAAGATCGTCTTCCAATGTTTTGAAAAGTGCCGAAGTGGATATCAGGTACGAACGTTATGTGGAACCTTTTGACCTGACCATAAGCCAGGCACCGGGAGATCGTTTGGAGGGAGAACCTTTCAATGTGACCATAATCACCAATGCAACGGGCACACATGACAGTTCGGTCAGTTACAATATGACCTTTTCGTTCAGTGGCAATAGAACAGGGTACTTTTTGCTATCCGGTGTCCGATATGATGAAGGGGAAACGGTTCCCTTGGACTATGCGAGCACCAATCTTACGTTTTATCCCGATAGTCAGGACAGCTTTACGATTGATTTTCAAGTGGAGAACTCGACGGGCGAGACCCAAAATGGCAGTACTTTCGTGGACACACTTAGAAAGCCCTTGGCCTTGGTCAAGGGAGAAAAGCACAATGTCAGTTGTGGAGGTCTCAATGGATGTGATTATCAGGTCAGGATTTACACTTGTTATGATGTAGGTTGTTCCGAAGCCTATGGAGGAGCTACTCTCAATCAAGTAGAAATTAGAATTTTTAATCGTAAGGACAATAGATGGGATACACAATTATTTAATTATAACGAAGCGCAGGGCAATGGAGTGGACCGTTATTTTTTAATGGAAGAGGAACCCAGAGAAAGCCGTTTGAGGTATCTTGATCAAGACTACGAGGTCAGGGTCAGGGATACCAATGGACAATGGAGTGAGAGGGTAACAGGAAGAGTGGTACGAGTTTAAGTAATCAAAGAAAATAAGGCATACAACAAAACATCTTGGAATCTCCTAACTCCTTTTTAGGATATATGTGATTACCACATTTTGATTGTCCAAAAAATCCTCTTCTTCGACCACCAATCGAGTTTGGGTAAATTCAAGGATAGT
>JBCCUY010000012.1:0-24594 GCA_039196145.1 Bacteroidota bacterium | reverse complement strand
CCTGGGGATGGGGTCAGAGGGCAGATCGCGCTTGCCGGAGGAATTTTCTTTTCTTTTTTAATGCTGGCCTTGGTGCTGGGGATTGTATTGCTGCTTGAAGATGTGGTACGCTTATTTGTGTTTGGATACAACAAGATTTCAGGAGTTGCTGATGATCAAACTCGATTTTTTCCGTCTCGCCGTAAGTTTATTAGCGGTATTGCCCTGGGCATTGCGGCGCTGCCTTTTGGTGCGTTGCTTTATGGTATGTATAAAGGGAAGTACAATTACAAAGTACTAAAGTACCAGCTTGAGTTTGATGATCTTCCCGAGGCCTTTGATGGGTATCAGATTACGCAGATTTCCGATGTGCACAGTGGAAGTTTTGACAATAGGGAAAAGGTGGCCTACGGGATTGATCTGATCAATAAGCAACAAAGTGATGTCATTCTATTTACGGGTGATATGGTTAACGACAAAGCTGTTGAAATGGAACCTTGGGCAGATTTGTTTTCGACTTTGAAAGCCAAGGATGGGAAGTTTTCCATTCTGGGAAATCACGATTACGGGGACTATACGTCATGGCCATCTGATGACGACAAAGCACAGAATTTGGTGGATTTAAAAAATCTCCAAAAGGAAATGGGCTTTGATTTGTTGTTGGACACACATCGCTACCTGGAAAAAGATGGACAGCGAATTGCATTATTGGGCGTAGAAAACTGGGGCCGTGGAGGATTTAAAAAAGCGGGCGATTTGGAAAAGGCCAAAAGCGGGATTTCAGAAGAAGATTTTAAAATATTAATGAGCCACGATCCCTCCCACTGGGAAGATGTGGTTATCAAGGATGATTATCATTTCCATTTGACTTTGAGCGGACATACGCACGGAATGCAATTTGGTGTTGAGATTCCCGGTTGGGTAAAGTGGAGCCCTGTAAAATGGCGTTATAAATATTGGGCCGGGGTTTACCAGGAGCTGGGCCAATTTATAAATGTGAACCGCGGTTTTGGGTTTATAGGATATCCAGGGCGTGTTGGTATCTGGCCTGAAATCACCGTGATCACCCTAAAAAGAAAAGGTTTAACGTGAATTTAACGCACTTCGCTTGGAGTTGAACAAGGGCCTCCACTAAATTTTAACAATTTTTCTTACTTTTGGCTAGTAAACCAGGGAATATACATGTCTAAATTTGGTGAACTTATTGATTTAAAAGTGCCAGTATTACTGGACTTTTACGCAGAATGGAATGAACAATCCACCTCTATGCATCCGGTATTGCGTGATGTGGCCGCTGCCCTTGGAGACAAAGGCAAGGTAATTAAGATCGATGTGGATAAAAACAAGGAACTGTCCCAGGCGTTGCGAATAAAAGGCCTTCCAACTTTGATGATCTACAAAAAGGGTGAGATGGTCTGGCGACAAAGTGGTGAACAAGATGCCAATACGCTTATTGGTATCTTAAACGAATATATTTAGAACGGGGTTTTACCCCGTTTTTTTATTCCGTAGTCGTAGTTACTGTGTCTTCATCGGTTACCATGGTATCCACGGGGATGGAATCCAACATATCAGGGTTTGCCGTTGGGACTTCTTCTAAATCCTCAAGCTCTTCATCATCCACAAAACTGAACTTGCTGATATATTGTTCCCGCAATACAGCCATCTCTTTTTCAGAAAGATCCCTTTCCTGGTTATCACTTAGGATATAGATAATTCGTTGATAGGCTTCCATATCAGCTAGTACGTCATCCAATCTCTCATACTGCTCATCAAGCGGTATTTCTGCATAGTATTCCAGCCTTTCCTGGTAAATCCCTTTCAATTTTTCAAACAAGATAAGGGCCTTTTCATTTTCACCTACTTTGAAATAACCATCCACAAATGGTTCCACAAAGGCATAGAATCCATATTTCTCCAACGGCATATTGGTCATGGCGATATCTATGATTTCTTTGGCCTTGTCAATCTTGTTTTCCGCAATCAAAGTTTCGGTTAACCTTGCCAGATTACTGCGGAATGAAAGACCTTGGGAACGGGTTTGCGGGTCATGATAAATAGAGGTGTCCCCAGAATTTCCCCAATCCCATTTTTTTACAATATCGTACATAAGGTCACTATCTACCCTGCCCATCTCAAAGGAACTTTGGTTCTGGGTTTTTATAGGAACCAGTTTGTACACCAAGCCATCCAGTTGCAAATAATCCTTCATCCAGATGTATTCGGCTCGATCGAAACTTCCTCCTGAAAAATATATAGGGCGTTTCCAATCGTTATTGGCAATGAGATCCAACATGAGGATTCTATTTTTTGGAAGTGCGCCCTGCGGAAGGTCAATGTCTATATAATCCACGATTAAGGCGGAATCTTTTGGTTTTACCAAACCGCTCTCCAAAACATTCTTTTTATTGACAGGAATCCGAATCTTATTGGTTGGATAGTAAATTATGTTCAAGGTCCCCTCAGGAATATCACTTACATCGGCGCCCTGTTTTTCCAGCAAGTAACGGTATCTGGTCTGTGGTTTATCGCTGCCAATCCAATTGATAAAATCCTTAATGTCCCATCGGCTGTCCGTTATGCCCTGGTAATATACAGCGTCCCTGGAACCATAACGATACTTGTCATGGGTAAGTTGCGAAGGGATAGGGTCACTTTCATAAGCTTTTCGCTTCATTTGATCGATATACCAATCCGTGGCAAAGAGACTGGTGTTCACAATACGTACATCTGTTCTATGTCCTTCTATCTCTTGTGCATACCATAATGGAAAGGTGTCGTTGTCCCCAATGGTGAAGAGTATAGCTCCTGCATCTTCCTCGCAGGAATCCAAGTAGGCCTTTGCCGTCGATCGGGCCGTGTATCGACCGGAGCGATCGTGGTCATCCCAATTTTGGAAGGCCATTAACAAAGGAACCGCCAATAGACAGATAGTGGTTATTGCCGGGGCAGCTATTTTGGCCGACAACAACTTTCTAATCTCATCAAAAAGCCCATAAACCCCAATGCCTATCCAAATACAAAAAATATAGAATGATCCTACCAGCGAATAATCCCGCTCTCTTGGCTGAAAGATGTAGGGGTTGGTATAAAATTGAATGGCGAGCCCGGTAAACATGAAAAACACAAAAAGCACCCAGAATTGTTTTGGGTTTCGGGAAATCTGAAACACTATGCCCAAAATTCCAAGGAGCAGGGGCAAAAAGAAGTAGGTGTTTCTGGCTTTGTTGTTCTTCCAATCGCTGGGGAGGTTGTCTTGACTTCCCAATCTCATGCTATCCACAAAACCTATTCCACTGAGCCAATTGCCATTTTCATCATAGCGTCCTTGTACATCATTTTGCCTTCCCACAAAATTCCACATGAAATAGCGCATGTACATATACCCAAACTGAAACTCAAATAGGTAGCGAATGTTTTGTCCTAAAGAAGGTGGTTCTACTTCAATGTAGTCGCTAAATTCCCGAAGGAACCGAATATATTGGTCCGTGTCCAGTTCGCCGCTATCGAATGCACTTTTGAACTGGGCAACAGCTTCCCTTAGATCGTTCTGGGAAATGTACTCAGACTTAATTTTGAAATCTAAAACTCCAAAATATCGCATATAGTTTTCGGCATGCTGATCGCTCCATAAGCGGGGAAGTAAGCCCACATGTTTGCTATTCGGTCCTTGAATGGCCCCCTTGTAGTTGTTTACAATGACATATTTGCCCAATTTCTCATCCTTCTCATATTTTGGACGATCATCCTGGTCTTCCCCAGCTGGCGCAAAGGTGTCCGAGTAGTAGGCACCATAAAAAGGACTTTCAACCCCAGGATATTGTTCCCTGTTATAGTAGGCCAAAAGCGAACGGGCGTCCGAAGGGTTGTTTTCGTTGACCACTGTGTTGGCATTGGCACGAATGGGCAACATAAGCCAAGACGAGAATCCCAATAGGAGGAACATGAGGCAGAGTACGATTAGGTTTCCAGTATGGAAACCACTTTTTCGCGTGTACCTAAGCCCAAAATAAAAGGCGGCGATAAACAATAGCCCCATGATTATAGTTCCAGAATTGAAGGGCAATCCTATGCTATTGATAAAAAACACCTCGCTCCAACCAAAAAGTTTCAGTACATAGGTGAGGGAAAATTTATAGACCAGCATTAAAATGGTCACAACAACAATATTGGCCAACAAGAAATTTTTAATATTGGTTTTCTTGTACTTCTTAAAGTAAAAAAGTAATCCTATGGATGGAATGGCAAGGAAGCCCATGAATTGTATTCCAAACGTAAGACCAATCATAAAGCATATGAGCAAAAGCCATCGGTGCCCCCTTTGTTGTTCTAGGTTGTCCGTCCATTTTAATCCAAGCCAAAGAAGCAGGGCCATGATAAGACTGGCCATGGCGTAAACTTCAGTCTCCACTGCATTGAACCAAAAACTGTCTGAAAAAGTGAAGGCAAGTGCACCAACCATACCACTGCCAAAAACAGCTATGGCCTTAGCGTTGGATAAATCCTTCTTTTTGGAAATCATCTTCTGCGTAAGATTGGTAATGGTCCAAAATGTGAACAGTACGGCAAAGGCACTGGAAACAACAGAAACCGCATTGACCATTAGGGCGATTTTGGAAGGATCATTAAATGCGAACATGGCAAAAAAAGCGCCTATCATTTGAAGCAATGGGGCACCGGGCGGGTGGCCTACTTGCAACTTTGCGGAAGTGGTGATATACTCCCCGGCATCCCAAAAACTTCCAGTGGGCTCAACCGTTAGGGCATAGACGATAAAGGCTATGGCAAAGGATACCCATCCTAGAATAGTGTCCCATTTTTTGAAGTCTTTTGCAAACATAAATATGGTGTTTACCGGATTGGGGCGAATTTAGTAAATATAGTAGAGACGATGGCGGAATTTTGGAAAAGCTTTAACAGGCTTTTTCCGTGAAAAAATAGTTCTGATTATTTCGAAAATATTTGCCGAAACCAAAGTTTGTTATAAATTTGCACCCTCTTAATGGTAAATGGCCCATGGTGTAATTGGCAACACAGCTGGTTTTGGTCCAGTCGTTCTAGGTTCGAGTCCTAGTGGGCCAACAAAAAGAGCTAAATCCCGATTTCTAAGGAAATTGGGATTTTTTGTTTGTGGTAATTTGGGTACTTTCAACACCAAACTGCCCAACCTCATGATGAATCATTCTAAATTGATTGCGTTTTTTGCCTTTTTCCTCTTCCTTTTTGGTTGCAAGGACAAACAGCTAAAGAAGGAACAGACCCACAAAAATCCAAATATTGTTTTTATTCTTGCCGATGATCTAGGGTATGGGGATATCACTGCCTTTAACAAAGACAGCAAAATAAAAACACCCCAATTGGACACGATGGCGCAACAAGGTATGATCTTCACTGACGCCCATACTTCCTCTGCGGTTTGTACCCCAACCCGATATGGTATTATCACCGGCCGATACAATTGGAGAAGTACGCTTAAGGAGGGTGTGCTTTTGGGTGCTTCCAAAGCATTGATTCCGAATTCAAGAACAACAGTAGCGTCCCTTTTAAAAGAAAAAGGATATAATACGGCTTTTATTGGAAAATGGCACTTAGGTTGGGACTGGGCACTTAAAAATCCTGGGCAGGAGCCCACAACAGGATGGCAAGACACCACGTTCACCAATATTGATTACACCAAGCCTGTAAAGAACACCCCAAATGATTTGGGATTTGAGTACGCTTATGGGCATAGTGGTTCCTTGGATATGGCCCCCTACGTTTATGTGGAAAATGGTATGGCAACTGAAATACCGGAAGAATCCTCGGTCAATACGGGAAAGTACTCTTGGTGGAGAAAAGGCCCAACATCCAAGGATTTTGTCCATGAAGATGTTACACCGAACTTTTTTAGGAGGGGCATGACCTATATAAAGGAGAGCGCGAATGAGGAGAACCCTTTTTTTCTGTATTTGGCATTGCCATCTCCTCATACCCCTATTTTACCTTCGGTGGAATGGCAGGGCAAAAGCGGACTTAATCCTTATGGGGATTTTATGATGATGGTGGATGACTATGTAGGCCAGTTGAACGCTGCTATCAAGAAAGCTGGGATTGAGGATAATACCCTAGTCATTTTTACCAGTGATAATGGATGCTCCCCAGCTGCTAAAATTGAGGAGCTTGTTGAAAAAGGACACAACCCGAGCCATGTATTTAGGGGTCATAAGGCTGATATTTTTGAGGGTGGACATCGCGTGCCCTTCATTGTAAAATGGCCCGAAAAAGTAAAGGCGGGATCCAAAAACTCCCAGACCATCTGCACAACGGATTTTGCGGCAACCTGCGCAGCTATTGTGGGATATGAACTTAAAAATGATGAAGCGGAAGATAGTTATAATATATTGCCCCTATTTGAGAAGGGAAATTGGGATGGTGAATTTAGGGAAGCTACGGTCCATCATTCCATTAATGGGAGCTTTGCTATTCGGAAAGGGGACTGGAAGCTGATTTTGTGTCCCGGCTCTGGAGGATGGAGCTACCCCACGCCTACAGATAAGGACGCATTAAAGGAGTTGCCAAAGCTTCAATTGTATAATTTAAATGATGATCCTGGTGAAACCCAAAATCTACAGTCTTCAAATCCGCAAAAAGTGGAAGAGCTCAAAAGTTTGCTTACCAAGTATGTACAGGATGGAAGGAGCACGCCGGGAGAGACCCAAAAAAATGATGGGGATGGAAATATTTGGGAGCAATTATGGTGGATGCAGGAATCTGATTAAAACCATTGCAATGTCTTAATGCACAACAATTTTGCAAACTCTATATTTATTGTATCTTTGCACCACTGAACGGATATAAATGTATTCATGAGGGGACTTCTAGTCCCCTCTTTTATTACTTGATTTTATGCTGAAGGAGAAAGTGACATCATTATTGGACAAAGCTTTGGAGGAATATCCTTCGCTTTTCCTTATCGATTTCACGGTTGGAGGAGATAACACGATCAGGGTTGTGCTGGATGGAGATCAGGGTGTGAATCTTCAGGATTGCATGAACATTAGCAGGGCCATAGAGCATAATTTGGACCGGGAAGACGAGGATTTTTCACTTGAAGTGACCTCGGCCGGTGCCACTTCGCCTTTACAGCTGCCCCGTCAGTACAAAAAAAATATTGGCAGAAAACTAGCGGTCAAAACAGAGGAGAAGGAGTTGGAAGGCACATTGACCGATGCCACAAAGGACGCTATTACCTTAGAGTGGAAGGCAAGAGAGCCCAAACCAGTGGGTAAAGGAAAAGTTACGGTACAGAAAAAGGAGGTAATTCCATTTTCTGATATCCATAAAGCAAAAGTTATTTTAAAATTTTAATTGTAGTTCAAAAATGGAAAACCTAGCGCTCATCGAATCCTTTTCAGAGTTTAAGGACGATAAGTTTATTGATAGGGTAACCTTAATGGCCATTTTGGAGGATGTCTTCAGAAATGCCTTGAAAAAGAAGTTTGGCTCAGACGAGAACTTCGATATCATTATCAATCCGGATAAAGGGGATTTGGAAATTTGGAGGAACCGTATCGTGGTTGAAGATGGAGAAGTAGAGGACCCCAATGAGGAGATATCACTCACTGAAGCCAGGAAAATTGAACCTGACTTTGAGGTTGGGGAAGACGTTTCGGAAGAAGTGAAACTCATGGACTTGGGGAGAAGGGCTATTTTGGCCTTGCGCCAGAACCTCATTTCCAAGATTCATGAACATGACAACACCACTATTTACAAGCAATTCAAAGACTTGGAAGGTGAAATTTACACGGCCGAAGTACACCATATCCGCCATAAAGCCATTATTTTATTGGACGACGAAGGGAATGAGATTATCCTTCCAAAGGATAGACAGATTCCATCCGACTTTTTCCGTAAGGGTGATAATGTAAGAGGTGTTATAGAAAGTGTTGAACTGAAGGGCAACAAGCCAGCAATTATTATGTCCAGAACTTCGCCGGCATTCTTGGAACAATTGTTCTTCCAGGAAATTCCCGAAGTTTTCGATGGTTTGATCACCATCAAGAAAGCTGTTAGGATTCCAGGGGAAAAAGCTAAGGTTGCTGTAGACTCATATGATGACAGAATAGACCCTGTTGGTGCCTGTGTGGGTATGAAAGGAAGCCGAATTCACGGAATTGTACGTGAGTTGGGTAATGAAAATATCGATGTTATCAACTGGACCAATAATTCCCAATTGATGGTCACAAGGGCTTTGAGTCCGGCAAGGGTTTCGTCCGTTAAGTTGAACGATGAAAAGAAAACGGCCCAAGTATACTTGAAACCTGAAGAGGTGTCCAAGGCAATCGGTAGGGGTGGACACAACATCAGATTGGCCGGCCAATTAACTGGTTATGAGATTGATGTGTTCCGTGAAGGAGTTGAAGAGGATGTGGAGCTTACGGAGTTCTCGGATGAAATCGAAGCGTGGGTAATCGAAGAGTTCAAGAAAATTGGACTGGATACCGCACGAAGTGTTTTGGAGCAGGAAGTAGGTGACTTGATCAAACGTACCGATTTGGAAGAGGAAACTGTTCAGGAGGTAGTGCGCATTCTCAAAGAAGAATTTGAAGATTAAACTATATATTAGCAGCGAATTTTAGGGCTAGGAAAAACAATTTATGGCAGGAAACCCAACAATAAGACTTAATAAAGTTCTCAGGGAATTGAACATTTCTTTGGATCGGGCCGTGGACCATCTCTCATCCGTTGGGCATGAGATAGAGGCAAGGCCTACCACAAAGATCACGGATGAGGTGTATCAAGTGCTGTTGGATGAGTTCCAAACGGATAAGAGCAAAAAAGTTGCTTCCAAGGAAGTAGGAGAGGAAAAGAGGAAAGAAAAAGAAGCGCTCAGAATCCAAATAGAGCAGGAGCAGGAAGAGCGAAGACTTGCCAGGGAAAAGAGAAATGCCGAACAGGTTATCAAGGCTAAAGCCGAATTATCTGGTCCTAAGACGGTAGGTAAAATCGATCTCGAGAAAAAACCGGAGACTTCCAAAACTGAGGAGGAACCAAAGGTTGCCGAAACAGAGCAAGTGCCAGAGGAAACCAAAGTGGAGGAGAAAACCACACCGGAAGCCAAAACGGTTGAGGTGGAAAAGCCTGCTGAGGATAAAAAAGTAGCCGAAGCACCTAAAGAGCCAGAGGCTATCCAGACTCAATACAAGAAACTTTCGGGCCCCAAGATAACAGGAGATAAAATTGACCTCTCCAAGTTTGCACGACCAAAGAAGAAGAAGGAAGAGGCCAAAAGCTCGGACAATGCTTCTGATAGTGCTACGGACCGCAAGAAGCGAAGAAAACGTATTGTAAGCAAAAATTCCCAACAATCTGGTAATGGACGTCAAAACCAAAGAGGTGGAAGCGGCCCGGGAAGAAGAGGTCAACGAAGTTCAGTTCCTAAGGTCGAGCCTACTGAGGAAGAAGTACAAAAACAGGTACGGGAAACCCTGGAAAAACTTCAGGGGAAATCCAACAAAGGAAAAGGTGCCAAGTATAGAAGGGAGAAACGAGATCAACATAGGCAGCAGACTGAAAAAGATCTTGAACAACAAGAACTTGAAAGTAAAATCCTCAAGGTTACCGAGTTTGTGACCGTGAATGAGGTGGCTACGATGATGAACGTCTCTACCACCCAGATTATATCCGCTTGTATGTCGTTGGGGATCATGGTGACTATGAACCAGCGTTTGGATGCAGAAACCCTTTCCATAGTAGCGGAGGAATTTGGTTACGAGGTAGAGTTTGTTACTGCAGAAATTGAGGAGTCCATTGAAGAGGATGTGGATGCTCCAGAAGATTTACAGGCGCGCGCTCCCATTGTTACAGTTATGGGCCACGTTGACCACGGTAAGACATCCTTGTTGGATTATATCCGTAAAGAAAATGTAATTGCTGGTGAAAGTGGAGGTATTACCCAGCACATTGGTGCTTACGGGGTAACGCTTGAGGATGGTCAAAAAATAACGTTCCTGGATACTCCAGGTCACGAGGCTTTTACAGCTATGCGTGCCAGAGGTGCCCAGGTAACCGATATTGCCATCATTGTGGTGGCTGCGGATGATGATATTATGCCGCAGACCAAGGAGGCCATTAGTCATGCACAAGCGGCCAATGTCCCAATTGTTTTTGCAATAAACAAGATAGATAGGCCAACCGCCAATCCAGATAAAATCAAGGAAGGCCTTGCGGGCATGAATTTGTTGGTGGAAGATTGGGGTGGAAAAATCCAGTCGCATGATATTTCTGCCAAAACAGGACAGGGAATTACCGAGTTGTTGGAAAAGGTGCTTTTAGAAGCTGAGCTATTGGAACTCAAGGCCAATCCAGATAGACTTGCCTCGGGTACTGTTGTGGAAGCTTTCCTAGATAAGGGCCGTGGATACGTATCAACTGTTTTGGTGCAGTCCGGTACCTTGGAGATTGGCGATTATGTCTTGGCAGGAACTTGCAGTGGTAAGGTAAAGGCCATGCAAGATGAGCGCGGAAAAAATATTAAGAAAGCCGGTCCGGCCACACCAATATCTATTTTAGGGTTGGATGGAGCGCCACAGGCCGGTGATAAGTTCAATGTGTTGGATGATGAGCGGGAGGCCAAGCAAATAGCCGCCAAGCGTTCTCAACTGCAACGTGAGCAATCCGTTAGGACACAGCGGCATATTACCCTGGATGAAATTGGAAGACGTATCGCCCTAGGTGACTTCCAGGAATTGAACATTATCCTTAAAGGTGATGTGGATGGTTCTGTGGAAGCTTTGACCGATTCCTTCCAGAAACTCTCTACGGATGAAATCCAAGTGAATATTATTCATAAGGGTGTTGGTGCCATTACGGAATCGGATGTTTTGTTGGCCAGTGCATCAGACGCGATTATCATCGGATTTAATGTGAGGCCTATGGGTAATGCGCGTGCGGTGGCCGATAAAGAGGAAATCGATATCAGAATGTACTCGATCATCTACGATGCGATCAATGATCTTAAGGATGCCATGGAGGGGATGCTTTCTCCAGAAATGAAGGAAGAGATTACTGGTAACGCGGAAATCCGTGAGACCTTTAAGATTTCCAAGATTGGTACTATTGCAGGTTGTATGGTAACAAGCGGGAAGGTGTTCAGAAACTCGCAAATTCGCTTGATCAGGGATGGCGTGGTCATCTTTACAGGGGAACTTGCATCCTTGAAACGATTCAAAGACGATGTGAAGGAAGTTTCCAAAGGCTACGATTGTGGTTTACAGATCAAGAACTACAATGATATCAAGGAAGGTGATATCGTTGAAGCCTTCCAAGAAGTTGCAGTTAAGAAGAAACTATAAGATTATTTAGAATACCATAAATCCCGCTTCGGCGGGATTTTTTTTGCCCAATTTTTGGTACTGGAAGTTGTTCGTGGGCAAAGAGCAGATAGCTTCAGGTGTAAAACCCTGGTTCTGGAATAGAATGGTCTTCTTAAATTTTCTGGAAATTGAACCTGATTTTATTATTCGACCCGAGTCTATCTAGAGCTACTCTCCGGTTTTAGGAGCATTGCATCGGGATATTTTTTGCGTACCTCAAGGTATTTGCGCTCAGCTTCCAATTTGGTCTCGAATTTTCCCAAACGAACACGATAAGTGGGAGATTCAAATTCAATTTTGGAATACCAGCCTGGAAAATCAATATCAATTTTGGACTTTAGGTTTTGCGCCTTCTGATAGCTACCAAAACCTACTTGGATTTGATAGTAATCCGCATTGGAATTGACTTGGGTGTAAAGCTTCATCAACTCATCAATTCTTGGGTCCTGATTTATGCTTACCTGACCTTCTTGGGCAGAAAGTTGAAAAGTCAAACCTAACAGAAACAATGTAAATACAGGGGTTTTCATAATAAATGGTTCCTTACCAATTATGTATACGTACAAATGTAAATTTTTAGTGTATAACCACTGGCGTTTTATGTTATTTAGAATCCTTATAAATTATAGATTATAGATCCATTAACATTTTGAAAAAAGACCTTATGTCGTACTTTTGTCTGCGATTTTAGGCCATCCAAAAGCTACTGTTCTCAGTATCAATTGGAATAATCGTGCCAAAGATTTCGATAGAAATTCTGTTAGTATGAAAAAGGTTTTATACCGCCATCTATTTTCAAAAGTTTTAGGTTTCTCTCTCCTACTTTTTTCTGTTTCATTTTATGCGCAAGAAGAAGCTGCTTCAACTGAGGTTGTCGCAGAAGCTACTGGTGGAGGTGATCCGGTGAAGGGAAAACAGTTGTTCAATCAGAATTGTGCGGCGTGCCACGCGTTGGACCGAAAAATGACCGGTCCGGCCTTGGCCAATGTGGAAACCAGGTTGTCCGAAGACGAGGGATTGGACAAGGAGTGGCTTTACACTTGGATCAAGAACAGCCCCGGAATGATTAAATCTGGGGATGCCTACGCCAACAAAATTTATGCAGAGTACAATCAGGCGGCCATGACCGCTTTTCCTACCTTATCCAATCAGGATATAGATGATATTTTGGCATATACCGCGGCACCGCCGCCGGCACCGGTCGCTACAGCGGCAACTACAACTGAAGCTACGGCTGAATCTGGTGGTGGTATCTCCAATGAAATTATTCTTGGAGCTTTGGCGTTGGTGTTTGGACTGTTGGTGGTTATGTTGATTTTGGTCAACAATACGCTAAGACGAATTGCCGAGGCCAATGGTGTTGTTGTTGAAAAAGATAAAGCCGAAAAGGGGCTTCCGATTTGGAAAGCTTTTGTCAAGAATCAATTCTTGGTTTTGGTGACCACCATCTTCTTTTTGTTGGCAAGTGGATATTTTGCCTACGGTTGGATGATGCAGGTTGGTGTAGATCAGGGATATGCGCCAGTACAGCCCATTCACTACTCCCACAAAATCCATGCTGGGGATAACAAGATAGAATGTAAATACTGTCACTCTTCTGCTAGGGTTTCAAAGCATTCAGGTATTCCAGCGCTAAACGTATGTATGAATTGCCACAAATCAATTTATGAGTACAAGGGTAATCCTGAGGGACCAAGTGCAGAGGATTTGGCCAATGGATACACGAATGAATTCTACACCGGTGAAATCAAAAAATTATATAAAGCTGTAGGGTGGGACGAGGAAAACCAGAGATACACTGGTGAAACCCAGCCTGTGGAGTGGGTGAGAATCCATAATTTACCAGACTTTGCCTATTTCAATCATTCCCAGCACGTTTCTGTGGCAGGTATCGAATGTCAAACTTGCCATGGTCCTGTTGAGGAGATGGAAGTCATGTACCAGTTCGCTCCGTTGACCATGGGATGGTGCATTAATTGTCACAGGGAAACAAATGTGAAAATGGAAGGCAACGAATACTACGAGGCCATTCATGCGGAGCTTTCCAAGAAATATGGAGTGGAGGAGCTGACAGCGGCCATGATGGGCGGTTTGGAATGTGGTAAGTGCCACTATTAAAAATAAAAGAAGATAATCTCAGATATATCGTATGGCATCAAACAAAAAATATTGGAAGAGCGAAGCGGAGTTAAATCCGAACGATTCCATTGTTGAGGCGCTAAGAAATAACGAATTCACAGAGCAGATTCCCGTTGATGAGTTTTTGGGGGATAAGGAGAATCTGTCCGAAACCGCTACAAGTCGAAGGGACTTTCTGAAGTATGTTGGTTTCAGTACTGCAGCTGCTACGGTGGCGGCCTGTGAAGGGCCTGTTCATAAATCCATTCCCTATGTGGTGCAGCCGGACAATATTGTTCCGGGGGTGGCCAATTATTATGCTACTACCATTGCGGACGGATTTGACTTTGCCAGTGTTTTGGTGAAGACGCGCGAAGGAAGGCCAATTAAGATTGAAAATAATACCTACGCTAAAGTTAATGGAAGTGCCAATGCCAGAGTTAACGCATCTGTATTGTCACTTTATGATAGCAAGAGGGTTCAGGGGCCTATGCAAAATGGGGAGCCTGTAGAATGGAATATTTTGGATGCCAATGTTAAGGCCAAGTTGGGGAGTCTCAAAGGATCCAATCGCCAAATTGTTTTATTGACACAAACTTATGCCAGTCCATCTGCGGATAAATTGATTGCAGAGTTCAAAGCGGAATATGGGGATAATGTCAACCATGTAGTGTATGATGCTATTTCTGAGGATGCAGCACTCAACGCTTTCAATGCGGCTTATGGTGAAAGGGCCTTGGCGGACTACGATTTTGAAAAAGCCGATTTGATTGTTTCTTTCGGTGCCGATTTCTTGGGAGACTGGCAAGGTGGAGGCTATGACAGTGGCTATGCAAAAGGGCGGGTGCCCAAGGATGGGAAAATGTCCAAGCATGTGCAATTGGAGGCCAACATGTCTCTAACGGGAGCAAATGCGGACAAGCGCTATCCAATGACGCCTACCCAACAGAAAATTGCCTTGGCCAAATTGTATGGTAAACTAAATGGCAGCAATGTGGGAGGTGGAACTTCTGAAGTTGATGCGGCCGTGGAAAGTGTTGCTGCACAAATCAGAAAGGCAGGAAATAAAGCGGTTGTTGTAACCGGTCTAAACGATATTAACGCTCAAACTGTGGTGTTGGCAATAAATAAATTGCTGGCCAGTGAGGCGTTTGATGCTGAAAACCCAAAATTTGTTCGTCAAGGTGATACGGCCAAAGTATCCAAGTTGGTATCGGATATGAACGCTGGCCGTGTGGGATTATTGATTATGGATGGAGTTAATCCTGCCTATTCACTTCCCAATGCCGCTGAGTTTATTGAAGGAGTTGGAAAGGTTGATGTTTCTGTTAGTTTTTCATTTAACAATGATGAAACGGCCCAATCTTCACAATTTGTTGCCGCTGCATCCCACTACTTGGAATCTTGGGGAGACGCAGAAATTAAAAAAGGACAATATAGTTTGATGCAGCCCGCGATTCGCGAGTTGTTCGATACACGCCAGTTCCAGTCGGCCTTGTTGAATTGGATGGGCAGTGAACAGAGTTATTACGAATACATAAAGGATAACTGGAACGCCAATTTACTGCAGGGTGGTGATTGGAACAAGGCATTGCAAGATGGTGTTTTTGTTCCTGCTGTTGTAACCGATGTCGATGTTGAAGGGGTCGCCGCTGTAGTACCTGAGGTAGATGGGGAAACCGAGGCGGCGGAGAGCATTGCGCCAATATCGGCAGCTGTTCGATCTCTTGTAAGTGCAACCAGCCAAGGAACCGAATTGGTGCTCTATTCCAAAGTGGGCATGGGTGATGGAAAGCAGGCCAATAATCCATGGTTGCAAGAGTTTCCTGATCCAATATCCAGGGTTTCATGGGATAACTATGTTACCATTTCCAAGGCGGACGCTCAAAGTCTTGAATTGGAAAATTATAATGTAGCCGATGGAGGTTTGAATGGAAGTTATGTAAGATTGACCGTTGATGGTACTGTGTTGGATAATGTTCCTGTAATCATTCAGCCAGGTCAAGCCAAAGGTACCGTCGGTCTTTCCTATGGATACGGAAGGCAGGCCGGTATGCAAACAGAAATGGCAACTGGAGTTAATGCTTATTCCTTGTACAAGGATTTTTCCAATATTCAGACCGTAACCATTGAAAAAATATCCGGTGACCATGAATTTGCCTGCATTCAATTGCACAAAACATTGATGGGTCGTGGAGATATCATCAAGGAAACAACCTTGGAGATTTTCAATACCAAAGATCACCATGAGTGGAACCCAATGCCTCAGGTGAGTTTGAACCATCAGGAAATTCCTGTTACTTCTCCGGACGCGGATTTGTGGGAAGGGTTTGACCGTTCCATTGGACACCACTTCAATCTATCTATCGACTTAAATGCTTGTACAGGCTGTGGGGCATGTGTGATTGCTTGTCATGCAGAAAATAATGTTCCTGTAGTTGGCAAGGCGGAAATGCGAAAGTCCAGGGATATGCACTGGTTGCGAATCGATAGATATTACTCTTCGGAGGAGACCTTTGAGCAGGATAATGAGAAGAAGGAGGGTATGGAAGGTCTGTTCGGGGACAATGGTGCCTTAGGAGGTTTTGGTGAGATGGAAGATCCATCAACCAACCCTCAAGTGGCGTTTCAACCCGTTATGTGTCAGCATTGTAATCATGCTCCTTGTGAAACGGTTTGTCCAGTTGCGGCAACTTCGCATGGTAGACAAGGTCAAAATCATATGGCTTACAACCGCTGTGTGGGAACAAGATATTGTGCCAACAACTGTCCGTATAAAGTACGTCGATTCAACTGGTTCTTGTACAACAACAACGACGAGTTTGATTTCAATATGAACAACGACTTGGGTAAAATGGTCATCAATCCTGATGTTACCGTTAGATCAAGAGGTGTGATGGAGAAATGTTCTTTCTGTATCCAGTCAACCCAGGCAGTGATTCTTAAGGCCAAGCGGGAAGGAAGACCTGTGGCCAAAGGTGAATTTAATGATGCTTGCGCTTGCTCTGCAGCATGTAGCTCTGGAGCGATGCGTTTTGGAGATGTGAATGAGGAAGGTAGTCCAATTTCTGAATTGGTTAAGGATGAAAGAGCATACCACTTATTGGAACATGTTGGGACAAAACCAAATGTTGTGTATCAAGTTAAGGTTAGAAATACCAACGAGGCTTAATCAATAAATAAGAAGTAACTAGAAGATATATTATGGCGTCGCATTACGAAGCACCTATTCGAAAGCCCTTAGTACTTGGAGACAAAGGATACCACGATGTAACTGTGGATATTGCTGCTCCGGTTGAGGGAAAGGCCAATAAACAATGGTGGATTGTATTTACCATTGCCTTGGTGGCATTCCTTTGGGGTCTAGGATGTATCATTTATACCATTTCAACAGGTATTGGGGTTTGGGGTCTTAACCGAACTGTAAACTGGGCTTGGGATATCACCAACTTTGTATGGTGGGTAGGTATTGGTCACGCAGGTACCCTAATTTCGGCGGTACTACTGTTGTTCCGTCAAAAATGGAGAATGGCCATTAACCGTTCTGCTGAGGCGATGACCATCTTCTCGGTGATTCAGGCCGGATTGTTCCCGATCATACACATGGGACGTCCCTGGTTAGGATATTGGGTACTTCCCATTCCCAACCAATTTGGTTCGCTTTGGGTAAACTTTAACTCGCCATTGCTTTGGGACGTGTTCGCGATTTCCACATACCTTTCCGTTTCCTTGGTATTCTGGTGGACTGGATTGCTTCCAGATTTCGCTATGATTCGTGACAGGGCGATAAAGCCTTTCCAAAAGAAAATATATAGCCTGTTGAGTTTTGGTTGGACAGGTAGGGCCAAAGACTGGCAACGTTTTGAAGAGGTTTCCTTGGTTTTGGCCGGTTTGGCGACTCCTTTGGTACTTTCTGTACACACCATTGTATCTTTTGACTTTGCCACATCGGTAATTCCGGGTTGGCACACCACCATTTTCCCACCTTACTTCGTTGCGGGTGCGATTTTCTCTGGATTCGCGATGGTAAACACGCTTTTGATCATCATGCGTAAGGTGTGCAATCTTGAGGCTTATATCACGGTTCAGCATATTGAGTTGATGAATATCGTAATTATGATCACAGGTTCCATTGTGGGATGTGCCTATATTACGGAGCTCTTTATCGCGTGGTATTCCGGTGTTGAGTACGAACAATATGCATTCTTGAACAGGGCTACTGGACCTTACTGGTGGGCCTACTGGTCTATGATGACCTGTAACGTGTTCTCACCACAGTTCATGTGGTTTAAGAAGTTGCGTACCAGTATCATGTTCTCTTTCTTTATTTCCATCGTGGTGAACATTGGAATGTGGTTTGAGCGTTTCGTTATTATTGTTACCTCTTTGCATAGGGATTACTTGCCATCTTCTTGGACCATGTTCTCTCCAACCTTTGTGGACATAGGAATCTTTGTGGGAACTATCGGGTTCTTTTTTGTACTGTTTTTATTGTACTCCAGAACATTCCCGGTAATCGCCCAGGCTGAGGTGAAATCTATCTTAAAGGCTTCAGGTGAGCGATATAAAAAACTTCGGGATGCCGGAAAACCTTTATATGAAAAGCCATCAAAGGCCGGAAAGGTAGAAAAAGTTGAGGCTAAGGAAGAAAAGCCCGAAACGGAAGAGAAACAAGTGTCGTCACTATTGGATGCAATTGGAACATTTGATGCGGATAAGCAGACTGCCGATGATTTGAAAAAAGTTAAGGGTATTGGTCCTCAAATGGAGGAGACCCTAAACCAAATCGGAATCTACACTTTTGAACAAGTAAGTAAGATGACCGAAAAAGAATATGACCTATTGGATTCCATTACCGGTTCGTTCCCAGGAAGGGCACAACGCGATGATTGGGCCGGACAGGCGAAAAAATTAAACGATAAAAAGTAGTTATGGCTTCAAAAGTTATACAGGCACTTTATACGGATGACGATGTGTTGATGCATGCCGTGAAAAAGGTCAGGGCAGGTCACCATCATATAGAAGAGGTTTATACTCCTTTCCCCGTACACGGTTTGGACAAGGCCATGGGCTTGGAGGATACCCGTATCGCCATTACTTCATTCATGTATGGCTGTTTGGGACTTGCGGTGGCGATTGTGATGATGAACTATATCATGATTGACGACTGGCCTCAAGATATTGGGGGTAAGCCAAGTTTTAGCTATTTGGAGAATATGCCCGCTTTCGTTCCGATTATGTTCGAGTTGACCGTGTTCTTTGCGGCGCATTTGATGGTGATTACTTTTTATCTAAGAAGTAGAATGTGGCCTTTCAAGAAAGCGGAAAATCCAGATGTTAGAACAACGGATGACCATTTTTTGATGGAAGTTGGGATACACGATAACGAAGATGAGTTGACTGCATTATTGTGGGATACGGGAGCAGTAGAACTAAAAGTTACAGAAAAGGAGTCTTAATACTATGAAGCGTATCGGAAAAATAAGTATGGTCTTGGCATTAGTCCTTCTAATGACTTCTTGCTTTGATAAAAATAGCCCCAACTATCAGTACATGCCCAATATGTATGAATCAGTTGGCTATGAAACCTACGAAGGTGTTGACAATGGATTGTTTCCACAGGGGACAGAAGCTCTGCTGCCTGCTGAGAACACGGTAGCAAGGGGATATCTGCCCTACAAGTTTGAAAATACTCCTGAAGGAAAGGATTTGGCGCGTTTAGAACCTAGTCCTCTGGATTCCTTGGATATGGAAACCAACTTGGCAAAAGGAAAGGAATTGTACGATATCTACTGTGCTATTTGCCATGGTCCCAAAGGAAAAGGGCAAGGAACACTTGTTAAGCGCGAAAAGATATTAGGTGTACCCAGTTATGATGACGTTGCACGTAACATTACAGTGGGAAGCACCTATCATACCATATACTACGGATTGAACTCCATGGGATCATATGCCGCACAGCTGGCCAATGAGGAAGAAATGTGGCAGGTTTCAGAGTATGTGATGAAATTAAAGGAAGACCTAACAAAATAATTGGATTAGTATACTATGTACACGTTTTCAAACAGACTTAAAATAGGATCTTTCATTGCCATGGCAGTGGGACTGATTTTTTTGGCAATCGGTTTTATTTCTGCTCCAAGTACGGTAGAGGAAGCCAAAGCCATAGTGGCGGCCGCCCATGATGATGGTCATGGAGGTGGACACGGCGAGGCGGAAGCCCATGACGGAGGAAATGAGGGGCATGGTGCTGTAAACGCACACGGAGAGGAAGCTGCGCATGATGCCTCACATGATGAGCATTTGTTGCACCAACTGCAGAACAGACCTTGGTCAGCACTTTATGTAGCGGCCTTCTTTTTCTTTATGATCTCTTTGGGGGTGTTGGCATTTTATGCTATCCAGCGGGCCGCTCAGGCAGGATGGTCCCCATTATTGTTTAGGGTCATGGAAGGAATAACGGCCTATTTGGTACCAGGTGGAATTATCGTTTTTGTGATCTTGGTACTTTCCGTAATGCATATGAACCACATGTTTGTATGGATGGATGCCGATGTGGTGGCCCATGATAAATTATTGCAGGGAAAAGCAGGTTACCTAAACCCAACCTTCTTTTTGGTAAGGGCTGCCATTTTCCTAGGAGGTTGGATATTCTACAGGGAGTACTCAAGAAAACTTTCCTTGGCACAGGACGAATCCGATGACAATTCAAACTTCGTAAAGAACTTTAGATGGTCTGCTGCCTTCTTGGTGTTCTATTTGATTACCGAATCCATGATGTCCTGGGACTGGATCATGAGTGTAGACCCACACTGGTTCAGTACGCTTTTTGGATGGTATGTGTTTGCGAGTATGTTTGTTTCGGGGATTACCGTAATCGCCATGATTTCCATTTACTTGAAATCCAAAGGATATCTGGAAAATGTAAACGATAGTCACATTCACGATTTGGCCAAGTTTATGTTTGCCATCAGTATTTTTTGGACCTACCTATGGTTTTCCCAGTTCATGTTGATTTGGTACGCGAACATTCCTGAGGAGGTAACATACTACATAGCAAGGTTCCAAGATTATAAGCTGCCATTCTTCGGAATGTTGGCCATGAACTTTATATTTCCATTGTTGGTCTTGATGAACAGCGATTACAAACGTGTAAACTGGTTTGTGATCATGGCGGGTATCATTGTGCTATTGGGCCATTACCTGGATGTATTCAATATGATCATGCCGGCAACCGTTGGTGACCAATGGCATATTGGAATACCAGAAATTGGAGGGATTTTGTTCTTTGGGGGATTGTTTGTGTTCTGGGTGTTCAATACGCTTACCAAAGCGCCATTGCAACCCAAGCGAAATCCATTTTTGGAAGAGAGTAGACAATTTCATTATTAATACGATTAAGTCTTAGAGAGATATACAATGACTGCATTATTAACATTGACTGTTTTAGTACTGGTAGCAATTGCAATCTGGCAAATGACCAAGATTTTCGAATTGTCCCAACTTAAGGCAGAGCATACAGAGGTAGCCACGGATAAGGACAACAAGTACAACGGTTATCTTTTATTTGGTTTTGTAATTTTTATCTATGGGATTACCATATTCAGCTTTGCAAAATATGGTAAAATGCTACTGCCAGAGTCTTCATCGGCCCATGGTGGTGAGTACGATCAGTTAATGTGGGTGTCTTTTGCCATTATCTTTTTTGTGCAGACCATTACCCAGTTCTTATTGCACTATTTCGGTTATAAATACCGCGGGGAGAAAGGTAAAAAAGCTTTATTCTTTGCCGATAACGACCGATTGGAATTTATCTGGACCATTATCCCGGTAATTGTATTGGCGGGATTGATTCTTTGGGGATTATATACATGGACCAATATTATGGATATCAATGATGATGACGATCCATTGATTGTTGAACTCTATGCACAGCAATTTAACTGGACCGCACGTTATGGTGGAGAGGACAATGTACTTGGCGATGCAAGTGTTAGATTGATTGATATTGATCGTGCCAATGTTCTTGGTTTGGACGAGGCGGATCCAAATGCATCTGATGATGTTATAGTTAAGGAATTGCATTTACCTGTTGGTCGAAAGGTCAATTTCATGATGCGTTCACAAGATGTTTTGCACTCGGCCTATATGCCCCACTTTAGAGCACAGATGAACTGTGTTCCCGGCATGATTACCCAGTTCTCGTTTACACCCACGGTAACAACGGAAGAAATGCGTTTGAACCCTGATGTTGTTGAAAAGGTAAAACGAACCAATGCACTTAGGGCAAAATGGGCTGCGGAAGGCAGACCTAATTCAGAGCCATGGGAATTTGATTATATCTTGCTTTGTAATAAGATTTGCGGGAAATCCCATTATAATATGCAGATGAAGATTATTGTAGAGACCGAGGAGGAATACAATAAATGGATTGCGGAACAGGCTACTTTTAAGGAGACCATAGCCCCGGCGGAGTAAAACAAGCGAGGAAAAGAAATAAAAAACAAAATTAAAGAAGGATATGTCAGCTACTGGACACGAACACGGACACGAAGATCACGGACATCACCATAAGGAGACCTTTGTAACCAAATACATCTTTAGTCAAGACCATAAGATGATTGCCAAGCAATATCTTATCACCGGTGTTTTGATTATGGGTTTCATTGGAATAGCAATGTCATTGTTGTTTAGAATGCAACTGGCATGGCCCGGTGAGTCTTTTTCTGTTTTTGAGGCAGTTCTTGGTAAATGGGCCCCTGGAGGTGTGATGGATGCCGATATTTACTTGGGCTTGGTAACCATGCACGGAACCATAATGGTATTCTTTGTACTTACCGCTGGTCTGAGTGGTACCTTCAGTAACCTTCTTATTCCTTTGCAGATTGGCGCCCGTGATATGGCTTCCGGATTTTTGAACATGCTTTCTTTCTGGATGTTCTTCCTATCAGCGGTTATCATGGTAATTTCATTGGTAGTGGAAGCAGGTCCCGCCGCGGCTGGTTGGACAATTTATCCGCCATTGAGTGCTCTGCCCATGGCCCAGCCTGGTTCAGGTACTGGTATGACACTCTGGCTGGTATCGATGGCCATTTTCATCGCTTCGTCTTTGTTAGGTTCCCTAAACTATATCGTAACTGTATTGAACCTAAGAACCAAGGGAATGTCCATGACCCGTCTACCATTGACGATTTGGGCTTTCTTTGTGACTGCGGTTATTGGTGTTATCTCTTTCCCAGTATTGCTGTCCGCAGCCTTGTTGTTGATAATGGATAGAAGCTTTGGTACCTCATTCTTCCTATCCGATATATTCATCCAAGGTGAAGTATTGCATTATCAGGGAGGTTCACCCGTATTGTTCGAACACCTCTTCTGGTTCTTGGGTCACCCTGAGGTATATATCGTAATTCTTCCAGCAATGGGAATCGTATCCGAGGTAATGGCCGTAAACGCCAGAAAACCAATTTTTGGATACAGAGCTATGATTGCCTCCATTTTGGCCATTGCGTTCTTGTCCACAATCGTATGGGGTCACCATATGTTTATTTCAGGGATGAATCCATTCTTGGGATCGGTATTTACCTTTACCACCCTTTTGATTGCTATTCCTTCAGCTGTAAAAGCATTTAACTGGATTACCACCATCTGGAAGGGTAATCTCCAGCTCAACCCGGGAATGCTCTTTTCCATAGGTATGGTTTCCACCTTTATTTCTGGTGGTTTAACCGGTATAATTTTGGGGGATAGCACACTGGATATCAATGTGCATGATACGTACTTTGTTGTGGCTCACTTCCACTTGGTAATGGGTATATCGGCCTTGTACGGTCTCTTTGCGGGGGTATACCACTGGTTCCCTAAAATGTTCCAGGGCAGAATGATGAACAAAAACTTGGGTTATGTCCATTTCTGGATAACCGCTATAGGTTCCTATGGAATCTTCTTCCCAATGCACTTTGTGGGAATGGCCGGTGTGCCCAGGAGATATTATGAAAATACTGCTTTCCCAATGTTTGATGAGTTGACCAATGTACAGGTGTTGATGACCGTTTTCGCGATCATTACCGCAGGAGCACAATTGGTGTTTGCCTTTAATTTCGTAAGAAGCATTTTCTACGGTAAGAGAGGTCCTCTGAACCCTTGGAAGGCAACTACTTTGGAATGGACGGCTCCGCAGGAGCATATCCACGGTAACTGGCCCGGAGCAATTCCACATGTACACCGTTGGGCCTATGATTACAGCAAGACCTATGAAAATGGGGAATATATCCTCGAAGGTCAGGACTTTGTACCACAAACAGTCCCGCTGCAGGAAAACGAGGAAGAGCTCAACCATTAGCGGAGAAAAAAATTAACAAGACCCATCCATTCGGATGGGTTTTTTGTTTTGCTAGAGTTTGGTACAACGATTGTTACACGTAATTGTAATATCTTTAATAACCCTTTAAATCGAAAACTTTTGAAAAATCTGATTATTCTCTTCGTTTTGTTATGTAATGTAGCCCTTGTGGCACAGCGTAAGCCAAAAATCAAGGGTAGCCGTATTGTTACGGAGGTGAATGGTGAACTGCCCGCCTTCAATGCAGTTCAGCTCAATGATGATTTGGATATAGTACTCAAAAAATCCTTCGGACCGGGTTATGACATCGTCGCCGATGATAACCTTATCGACATTCTAAAATTCAAAGTGCAGGACAGCACCTTGGTCATCACCTCTTTTTATGATGTAACTGCGAAAAAACAATTGGATATCACCATAAACTATACCGACCTTAAGGCAATTTCGGTAAAAGAAGGGCGTATCATCTCGGAAGATATTATCAATAGCGATGAATTGTTTGTTGATGCTTTCGCAAATACCCGACTTGACCTGAAAGCTAGTGCAGCCGTAATGGATATTAATTTGGAAGAAAGTAGTCGTGCCGATTTTAACCTGGATGTAGATTCTTTAAATGTTAGGTTGACCAATAGGGCCGAGGCTTATGTTTACGCCGTAAACGAGAAAAGCTTGATTGAAGTAGAGCAAAACGGTGCGCTTACGTTAGAAGGGACTTCGGACAGTATGGAGACTACCTTAACAGGTAGTGCCAAATTGAAGGCAGAAAAGATGGAGGCTGGAACACTTAAAGCAAATTTGGAAAAT
>JBCCUY010000011.1:0-25315 GCA_039196145.1 Bacteroidota bacterium | reverse complement strand
TTGTTTTCCCCAACTTCCCCAGGTCATTGTCCCAACAATAACTTTTGAATAATTATCTGTACTTTGCATATGAAGTGAAAGTATAAAATTAAACCCTTAAATCCTTCACAAAACTGGGGCTTTGCGGATTTTTTTAACCATTAATTAACAGACCATTTTTAAATAAATTTTCATTTTGCAACCCTATATATTTTTGATCATTAATACGTTACAATAAAAGTTTATATGGAAGAAAACACTACTATTGATATTAGTGCTGTGAATGAAAAAATTGCCCAAGAAAGTGCTTTTATTGACTTGCTTACCCAAGAGATGAACAAGGCCATTGTTGGCCAAAAGCATATGGTGGAACGATTGCTCATTGGCCTTTTGGGCCAGGGGCATATTTTATTGGAAGGTGTCCCCGGACTAGCAAAGACTTTGGCCATTAACACTCTATCCAAAGCGGTAAAAGGCAGTTTTAGCAGAATTCAGTTTACCCCGGATCTTTTACCCGCGGATGTTGTGGGAACTTTGATCTACAATATTAAGGAGAACGATTTCTCCATTAAGAAGGGGCCTATTTTTGCCAACTTTGTTTTGGCAGATGAGATCAACAGGGCTCCTGCCAAAGTACAGTCCGCTTTGTTGGAAGCCATGCAGGAAAAACAGGTTACCATTGGAGATGAGACCTTTAAGCTGGATGCTCCTTTTTTGGTTATGGCCACCCAAAACCCTGTGGAGCAAGAAGGAACCTATCCTCTTCCGGAAGCACAAGTTGATCGTTTTATGCTAAAAACGGTAATCGATTATCCCAAACTCAACGAGGAACAATTAATCATCCGCCAAAACCTTAAGGGTACTACAGAGGCCGTTAAGCCCGTAGTGTCCCTAAAGCAAATCTTGAGCGCCCAACAGGCTGCCCGAGAGGTCTATATGGATGAAAAAATAGAAAAATACATTCTGGATTTGGTCTTTGCCACACGTTATCCAGAAAAATACAATCTTGAAAATTTAAAACCCCTGATCAGTTTTGGTGCCTCCCCAAGGGGTAGCATCAATTTGGCAAGTGCCTCCAAATGCTATGCATTTATAAAACGGAGAGGATACGTTATTCCAGAAGATGTGAGGGCCGTTGTACATGACGTCTTAAGACATCGAATTGGAATAACTTACGAAGCTGAAGCTGAGAACATCACTTCCGAAGAAATCATTAACAAGATTGTGAACGAGGTTGAAGTGCCTTAGCGGGCATGTCCCTACGGGCGACCTTCAAAAAAACAACCTACCATCATCAAATACGGGCAGCCAATACGCAGTTTGCTAGCAGATGGACACGAAAGAACTACTTAAGAAAGTACGCAAAATTGAGATAAAGACTAGACGTCTTTCCGACCACATCTTTGGTGGGGAATACCACTCTACCTTTAAGGGAAGGGGTATGACCTTTAGTGAGGTACGGCAGTATCAATTTGGTGATGATGTGCGAACCATTGACTGGAACGTAACCGCCCGTTACAACGAACCCTATGTAAAGGTTTTTGAAGAAGAACGGGAGTTGACCATGATGCTCATGGTTGATGTGAGTGGGTCCGAACTTTTTGGAACTTCACAACAGTTCAAGAAGGAAGTAATCACTGAGATCTCCGCAACTTTGGCCTTTTCGGCACTTCAAAACAACGATAAGGTCGGGCTCATTCTATTTTCCGATGAAATGGAATTGTTCATCCCTCCTAAAAAGGGAAAGAGCCATGTGTTGCGAATCATTCGTGAGTTGCTGGAATTTAAGCCCAAAAGTAGTCGGACCAATATCGCTGAAGCTTTAAAGTTCTTGACCAATGTCCTGAAGAAAAAAGCCATTGTGTTCGTTCTTTCGGATTTTATTGCCGATGATTACGACAACACCTTGCGCATTATTGGCAACAAGCATGATGTTACCGGGATAAGAATCTATGATGAACGAGAGGAATCCATTCCCAATTTAGGGATGGTACAAATGGAGGACGCAGAAACCGGCACTCTACAATTGGTAAATACCAGATCTAAAAGAGTTCGTAATGCCTATGCTGAATTTCACATGGAGAGGGTGGATTATTTTCAGAATTCGTTTACAAAATCTGGCTGCGGTGTGATCAATTGCCGTGTGGATGAAAGCTACGTGAAAAAGTTATTGGGCTATTTTAAACGCAGAGGATGATGTTGAATTCAAATAACATATGGTCTAAGAGCGAGTTCCATTGGCTACCGGCAAAGTTGGTGCTATTGGCCCTGATGTTATTTTGCCTTGACAGTTATGCCCAATCCGATTCCAAGGTAACCGCCAAGATTGACACCGCAGGCATCAAGATCGGAGAACAGATACAGTATACCATTACAGTGGAAACCGACTCGCTGAACGTGGTGCACTTTCCTGAAGGCCAAACCTTTTCACCGTTGGAAACCGTAGAGGCGATAATGCAGGATACCATCAAGGAAAGTAATAAGGTAATTCTGAAACAGATTTATGCCCTCACACAATTTGACAGTGGTTCCTATACCATTCCCCCCCAACGCATTGCCATCAATGAACAGCCGTTTTATACAGATTCCTTCCAAATCAAGGTAGCCGATGTGGTCGTGGATACCACCAAACAAAAAATGTTCGACATCAAGCCCCTTATCGAGGTAGAAAAGAGCTATGCCAAAATATGGAGGACCTTGCTTTGGGTACTGTTGGCACTCCTGATCATTGGAGGCTTGGTGTATTGGTTCTTTTTGCGGAAAAAACCTCTTACAGAAGAAGAAAAGGTAGCTTTGCTTCCACCCTATGACAGGGCTCTTCTGGAGCTTAAAAAACTAGAGAACTCCAGATACTTGATTCAGGATGAGTACAAAAAATATTATTCCGAGTTAACCGGAATTGTTCGTTCATATCTCGAAGAGGATGTAAATGTTTCGGCACTGGAAAGCACCACAAGCCAGTTGATCACCAAGCTGGAATTGCTTCGGGATGCCGGTGACTTAAACTTAGACAACGAGACGCTTATCCAGTTTCAAAACATCCTTCAAACTGCAGATTTGGTCAAATTTGCCAAGTCAAAACCTTCAACCTCTGTTGCGGAACAGGATAGAAAATTAGTAGAGCAAATCGTTGTAAAAACCCATGATGCACTACCTGAGCCCACGGAAGAGGATTTACTTCAAACCGAGGAATATCTGGAAGAACTTGCCAAGAAAAAACAGCGCAAACGAATTTATTGGGCAGCAGCCATTTTTGCCGGACTTATCTTCTTTAGTGCAGCACTTTCCGTGGCTTATTTTGGTTTCAAGCAAGTCAAGGATACTGTTTTTGGCTATCCCACAAAAGAACTTTTAGAGGGAGAGTGGGTTACCAGTGCCTATGGATACCCGCCCATAGAAATTCAGACACCAGATGTCTTGATCCGACAGGAAATGGACCTGCCGGAAGAAGCTAAAGACCTTATTAAAGAGCTACAAACCTTCTCCTATGGCAGCTATGTGGGCATCTTTTCGGTAGCCACAAGTTCGGTCACATATAAGGAGGCCGCAGAGCCTAATTTTGAAGCCGCAATTGGTTCCATTTTGGGAGCTTTTGAACAGTATGGACTAAAAAATATCATCACCAAACAGGAGGAGTTCCAGACCAAATCCGGGGTTACCGGACTGAAAACCTACGGCACCGGTAATTTTAAGAATCCGGCAAGTAACAAATCCAAAAAGGCGAAATACAACATCCTGTCCTTTGGCGGTAAGGGTTTTATGCAACAGGTTATCATCACCTGGGAGGATGGGGATGAATATGCCGAACAGATCGTAGACAGAATTCTAACCACATTGGACGTAAAAACACAAGTGTAAATGTTTGATAGTATCGAGTTTGCAAACCCACAGTTCTTCTGGTTGCTCTTATTGCTTCCGCTGGCTTTGCTATGGTATTTTTTCAAACACAAGGACGAAGTAGCAGCGCTTAAGATTTCCAGCGTTAAAGGTTTTACCGTAAACAGTTTTGCTTCAAAATTGCGCCCCTTGCTTTTTGCTTTGCGACTGCTTGCCCTCGCCTCCATAATAACCGCTTTGGCCAGACCTCAGGTTGAGGATATTTCAACACGGACCAAGACCACGAAGGGAATAGATATTGTCATGGCCATTGATGTTTCCTCAAGTATGTTGGCCAGGGACTTAAAACCCAACAGGCTTTCGGCACTAAAAGAAGTTGCAGGGGATTTCATAAAACAACGACCAAACGACCGCATTGGACTTGTTGGCTATGCGGGGGAGAGTTATACCAAAACCCCCATAACTAGCGATAAATCCATTGTCCTAAGGGCGCTTCGGGAGATTACGTATGGTGAATTGGAAGATGGAACAGCCATTGGCATGGGATTGGCCACTTCGGTAAACCGCCTAAAAGAGAGCAAGGCCATAAGCAAGGTTATTATTTTATTGACCGATGGTGTAAACAATTCGGGTTTCATCGAACCTAAAACAGCTGCGGACCTTGCCATTGAATTTGGGATAAAGACCTATACCATAGGATTGGGGACCAATGGAAATGCCCTTTCCCCGGTAGCCTACAACAGGGATGGTTCTTTCCGATATGGCATGAGGCAGGTAGAAATTGATGAGGAGCTGCTCAAGGAAATTGCCAAGGTAACGGGCGGAAAGTATTTCAGGGCCACGGACAATGAAAAATTGGAGGAAATCTATGATGAGATCAACAAGCTCGAAAAAACTGAAATAGAGGAATTCAAATATTATAAATATGATGAAAAATACAGGCCTTTGATTTTCTTGGCAGGTATTTTGTTGTTGTTGGAATGGGCCTTGCGCAGTTCCATATTTAAAAGTTTTATTTAACGCATGATTCAGCTTGACGAAAAAGCATATTTCTATTTGTTGGCCATACTTCCGGTAATGGTGGTGGCTTTCTTTTTTCTTCAGGTTTGGAAAAAAAGGACCCAAAATCAATTTGCCGATTCCAGGTTGCTCCGCAGATTGGCTCCCAATCGTTCCAATTTCAAGTCGGCCTTAAAACTTATTTTTCTACTCCTAGGGCTTTCCTTTTTGATTCTTGGATTGGTGAACCCAAAAATTGGCACCAAATTGGAAACTGTTAAACGGGAAGGGGTAGATATTGTCTTCGCCGTTGATGTTTCCAAAAGTATGTTGGCAGAGGATATTGCCCCAAATCGCTTGGAAAAGGCCAAGCGTTTGGTTTCTGAAATTATCAATCAATTGGCCAGCGATCGTATTGGAATTATCGCCTATGCAGGACAGGCTTATCCGCAACTGCCCATCACCACCGATTACGGGGCCGCAAAAATGTTCCTTCAGAGTATGAACACGGATATGCTATCATCTCAAGGAACCGCCATCAATGCCGCCATAGATTTGGCCAGTACCTACTATAACGACTCGGAGCAGACCAATAGGATTCTCTTTATTGTCTCGGATGGTGAGGATCATTCGGAACGTTCCACCATTGATGCCGTGGATAACGCCATCCAAAACGGTATCCGAATTTTCACCATTGGTGTTGGCAAACCGAAAGGAGCACCCATTCCCATCAAACGAAACGGGGTGGTGCAGGGTCTAAAAAAGGACAATAAAGGAGAGGTGGTCATAACCAAACTGAACGAAATGGTCCTTTCTGAAATAGCGAGTGAGGGGAATGGTGAATACATTGATGGCTCCAATACCGAAAACGCGGTGGAATACATCAAAGAACAATTGAACCAAATGGATAAAAAAGAATTTGAGGCCAAACAATTTGCTGAATATAAGGACCAGTTCCAGTGGTTCTTGGGTATAGGTCTTTTATTTTTATTTTTGGACATTTTCCTTTTGGACAGAAAAACAAAATGGTTGAAAAAATTAAATCTTTTTAATGAACATGATGATGCTTAAGAGAAGATTGCTATTCGGCCTATTACTAATGGCCGGCCTTCATATAAACGCTCAGGAGGATGAAGCGGTCAAAGAGGCCGAAAAGTCATTGCAAGCCTCCACCAACCTCACCTGGGAGGCCAACAAGGAGCTTACATCGAACGATTTTACCACCGCAGAGTCCGAGTACAGAAGGGCCATTTCCAAAAGTTCAGATAATACCGTGGCACCCTTTAATCTGGGAACAGCTTATTACAACCGGGAAAGTTACGGAGAAGCCTTTGGTCGTTTCAAGCAAGCCGGAGAAAAGACAAAGGAAAAACCCAGCAAGCACAAAGCCTTTCACAACATGGGCAATGTGTTCATGAAAAAGAAGGAATACCAAAAAGCCGTTGAAGCTTACAAAGAGTCCCTTAGAAACAATCCCAACGACGAAGAAACCCGATACAATCTAGCATTGGCCAAGAAAATGCTGGAAAATGAACAGGACAACCAGAATAACGATCAAAACCAGGATAACAAAGATCAGCAGGATAAGGACGAACAGAAAGATCAAAATCAGGATCAGAACAACGAGGGGGACAATAACAAGGATAATGAAGGAGAGCAAGATGAAGATGAAAACAAAGATGAAGGGGACGAAGGTGAAAACGGAGAGAACAAGCCTGAGGAGAATTCTGAAGGAGATGGAGATAAAAAGAAAGAACAGGAGAAGAAGCCGAATGAAGGAGATCAACCTGAAGATCAAAAACAACAGCCTAGACCCAACCAACTTTCAAAGCAACAGATACAGAATCTGCTAGAGGCCATGCAAAACGAGGAAAAGAAGGTGCAGGAAAAAATGGAGGCCAGAAAGGTCAAGGGTAAAAAAATTAGAAACGAGAAGGATTGGTAATGAAAGGCATTTTGGGCTTTTTTATGGCTGTGTTATGCTTCCCCCTAATATCGGGAAGTTATCTGTATGCCCAAGAGGATGAAGTCTCGTTCGAAATGAAACTAAGCAAACAAAAACTTGGTATCAATGAACGGTTAAGGGTTGAATTTACCATGAATAAGGATGGGGACAATTTCAATCCCCCACCCTTTGAGGGTTTTAAAGTGGTCATGGGCCCATCCCAGTCCATAAGTTCTTCCTGGATCAATGGGAAACGTAGTTTTTCCAAGACCTATTCCTACATTCTTGTACCTACCGCAAGAGGAAGGTTCAACGTCAAACAGGCCACTATTGAAATAAGCGGTGAGACCTACAAGACCTTGCCCAAAACAGTGGAGGTAACTGCGGCAGTGGACAAACCAAATGACCAGAAAACCGTGGATGATGTAGCGGATGAAAGCCTCCATTTGGTAGCGGAAGTATCTAGAGGAAATCCTTATTTGAATGAGGCCGTAACTGTTGTTTACAAGCTCTATGTAAGTCCAAACATTAGTGTTACCAACTATCGCCCTTTGGACAACCCCAAATACAATAATTTTTGGAGTCAGGATATCCCCGTAACCAAACATACAGCCCAAAATGGCACCTATCAAGGGCAGCCCTATCGTTATGTGGTGCTCAAACGAGTGGTACTCTATCCGCAAAAAGCTGGGAAGCTTGAAATTGAACCGCTCTCCCTAGAAATCTTTGTGGATGTACCTACCAATCGAAGGGATTTTTTTGGGGGACGAATTTATACCCAGGCCAGCAAAACAGTTTCGGCAGGAAGGCGTACGCTAAACGTAAAGTCATTGCCAGAGGCTGGGAAACCAGTTAATTTTGGTGGTGCTGTAGGGGATTTTGAGTTTTCAGTGAGCACAAGCAAAAAACAGCTCAATGCTTCGGAATCCCTACAGGCCAAGGTAGAAGTTTCCGGTAAGGGAAACCTGAAACTTTTCCAGCTACCAGAACCGGAACTGCCAAGTTCCCTTGAGGTTTATGAGCCAGAATATGACGAAAAAGTTCGGACTATCAGTACCGGAATGGAGGGCAAAGTGGCCAATAATTATACCATTGTACCTTCCTACCGGGGTAAATATCCAATCCCCAGCATTTCCTTTAGTTATTTCAATCCCAAAACAGCCAAATACGTTACCCTTTCGTCGGAGGAAATCAATATTGAAGTATTGGAAGGTCCCTTAGGTTCGTCAGACAACGCAGTGACCTCATCCACCAACAAACAATTTGTGGTTCCTACGGGGAAACAATTTCATTTTATAAAATTGAATCCCAATCTCACCAAAATAGGAACAAACTACTTTTTTGGTTCGAATAAGTTTTATCTCCTACTGTTCGCTCCATTGTTATTGATTCCCATTGCCGTCTTCTCTTTCAAAAAACGAGAGGCCATAGCAAGCGATGTGGTTGGCAACCGAATTAAGCAAGCCAACAAGTTGGCACGGAAATACCTATCGACCGCAAAAAAAGAACTTGGGCAAAAGGAGGCCTTTTATGTAGCCTTGGAAAAAGGCCTTCATAACTACCTCAAAGCCAAATTGAAGATCGAAACCTCAGAGTTCAGCAAGGAAAAAATCACTACCATACTGAGCGAGAAAAACGTAGATGTTTCGGAAGTGGAAGGATTTATAAGTCTTTTAAAGAACTGCGAGATGGCACGGTACAGTCCCTTTTCAGATGTGCAGATGCAACACGATTATGAAAAGGCAAGCGAGGTCATTTCTAAATTGGATAAACAGTTATGAGTCTAAAAAAAACATTGATAGTACTCTTCCTGTTGTCTTCCCTTACCGGGATGGCCCAAAACAGTGCCCTTTTTAGCCAAGCCACCGAACACTACAATAATAGGGAGTATTCCAAGGCTATAGAGAATTACGAGAAAATCCTTGAAAACGGAGTGCACTCCGCCGAACTGTACTTTAACCTTGGCAACTGCTATTATAAGTTGAATGCCATTGGGCCGAGTATTCTATACTACGAAAAGGCGTTATTGCTAAAACCCAATGATGCGGAGATTTTGAATAATTTGGGCTATGCCCAAAATATGAGATTGGATGCCGTTGAGGAAATGCCAAAGACAGAATTGGGCCAGCTTTATGGTGCAGTGGTCAATTTTTTATCTTTTGATCAATGGGCCTATTTGGCCGTTGGTTTGATGCTCTTGTTTGTTTTTGCCTATCTGGCTTATTTTTTCTTGCGCTTTGCGACCCAAAAGCGAATTGCTTTTATTATCAGTGTGTTTGCGCTTATTCTAGGTGTACTGAGCATACTTATGGCCTATCTTCAGTTTCAGCAATTCACCAATGACAACCCCGCCATTATTTTCAGCAAAGAAGTCAAGATCAGTTCGGAACCTAATTCCAACAGCGAGGTGGTTTTTACCCTTCACGAAGGCACCAAAGTTAATGTTCTTGAGCAACTCAATGATTGGAAAAAAATAAGGTTGGCCGATGGGCAAACCGGGTGGTTGCCAAAGGAAGACCTTCGACTGCTAAAAGATTTTTAAACTAAATTTAACAGAAAAAACAGGGTATCCGCTTACTTTTGCTAAAATGGCCTTATGTTAACTAGCTTCGCACATCCTTTGGTTTGCTTAATGCTGATATTCTCCATATTGGCACCCTCCGTTGTGCCCTTAGTTGACAAAGACTGCGCCGTTGCCGTACTCCTGGATACTAACGAAGAAGAGAAAAGCAAAGAAAAAGAGTCCGAAAAAAAATTCAACGAAAAAGACCTATTCTTAAATCAATATGCCGTAAACGGCAGTGTCTTTATCCAATTCCAGGAATCTGAAACTATTGAGTATCTGCTTTTGAACTCAGATTTCCAAGGGGAAATAGTACTACCCCCTCCGCAGAAGTTCATTTGAACCGACCTTACTTTAAATTTATTTCTAACCGTCTTCAGCCTAAAAACTAAGTTGGGGACCATCTAATTTATTATCATGTTCAAGTATATTAAAAACGACTTGCCCGCAAGTATTGTGGTATTCTTTGTTGCATTGCCACTTTGTTTGGGAATTGCGCTCGCTAGTGGGGCACCCTTGTTTTCTGGACTCATCGCTGGAATCGTAGGAGGAATTATCGTAGGAGCGCTTAGTGGCTCTCAAATTGGTGTCAGTGGTCCTGCTGCTGGTCTAGCAGCTATTGTATTAACCGCTATAGGAACCCTAGGTGGTTTTGAGAATTTCTTGGTGGCCGTGGTGCTGGGAGGGCTTATTCAAATTCTTTTCAGCATCCTGAAGGCGGGAGTAATCGCTTATTATTTCCCCTCTTCAGTGATCAAGGGGATGCTTACTGGTATTGGTATCATTATCATCCTAAAACAAATCCCACATTTTTTTGGGTATAGCGAGGATCCCGAAGGGGATTTTGCCTTTTTCCAGATTGATGGCGAGAACACTTTTAGTGAAATCTTTAATGCACTCAATTTTATAACCCCTGGTGCTACTTTGATCGCCATAATCGGATTGGCTATACTCATTTTATGGGATAGGGTACTTACAAAGAAATCCAAAATCTTCCAGCTGGTCCAAGGCCCGTTAGTGGCTGTAGTCCTAGGCATACTATATTACGTGTTTACAAAAGATCATGAGACTATGGCTATTTCGGACAAATTGTTGGTTACCGTTCCGATTCCGGAAAGCATAGAGTCCCTTGGAACACTTTTAAGTTTCCCCAACTTTAGCGTAATTGGCAATCCAGAAATATGGATTACCGCATTTACCATTGCTTTGGTAGCCAGTTTGGAAACACTGTTGTGCGTAGAGGCTACTGATAAGCTGGATCCTTATAAAAGAACCACACCTACCAACAAGGAGCTTTTTGCCCAAGGTATCGGTAATACTATTTCCGGCCTTGTAGGTGGACTCCCTGTTACCCAAGTAATTGTACGTAGCTCCGCCAATATTCAGTCGGGTGGTAGAACCAAGGCTTCTGCAATCATCCACGGGTTTTTCCTATTGATTTCCGTCATTCTAATTCCAAAACTCTTGAACATGATTCCGCTATCTGTTTTGGCTTCTATATTGTTGGTAGTAGGTTATAAGCTGGCCAAGCCAGCACTTTTCAAAAAAATGTACGACTTGGGCTGGAAACAGTTTGTCCCTTTTGTAGTGACCGTACTTGGCATTGTGTTCACCGATCTATTGGTTGGAATAGGAATGGGATTGGGCGTTGGAATAGTTGTGATTTTAATCAAGAGCTACCAAAACTCCCACTTTTTACATATTGAAGACAAAAGTAACGGGGTCCACAAGATTAAAATGACCCTTGCGGAGGAGGTTACCTTCTTTAACAAGGGAGCAATCCTTAAGGAATTGGATAGTCTACCTGAAAATTCATATCTTGAAGTGGATGTAAGGAAAACCCGATTTTTGGACAACGACATCATAGAGATTCTGGAGGATTTCTCGGAAAAAGCACATAACCGGAATATTCATATCAAACTTATTTCGGAACGAGGTGAGGTTGAAAATCCGGACAGTTATATCCAATTCTTTAAACTTAGACCAAAAACTGCTTAAAATATTAGACTATGATTACTCAAACAAAAGAAACCCAAGCAGCACTTACGCCAAATGCTGCCTGGGAGTTATTAAAAGAAGGCAACAAACGTTTTGTGGAAAAACAACAAGCGGACAGGGACCTTTTGGGACAAGTAGAGCAAACCGCTACCGGGCAATATCCCTTCGCTACCATATTGAGTTGTATAGATTCACGGGTTTCAGCAGAATTGATTTATGATCAGGGCGTGGGAGATATCTTCAGTGCTAGGGTTGCCGGAAACATTGTAAACGCAGATATTTTGGGAAGTATGGAGTTTGCTTGCAAGCTTGCCGGCACCAAAATCATTGTTGTACTCGGGCACACCAGTTGTGGTGCGGTAAAAGGTGCTTGTGACGATGCCAAAATGGGGAACCTTACTGAGCTTCTGAGTAAAATTAGGCCCGCTGTCCAAGCCGTAGCAGAGCCGACAGATGCCGCTGAGCGTACATCCAAAAACTTAGAATTTGTCAACTCTGTTGCCGAAAAGAATGTCCACATGACCATCGACAACATCAGAGTTCAAAGTCCGGTTCTAAAAGAAATGGAAGACAATGGGGAAATTCTGATAGTAGGCGGCATGTATGACATTTCGACCGGGAAAATTCATTATATGTAATCCACATAACACCCTATAAAAAAAGGCCATTGTTTAACATTTCATTGGCCTTTTTTAAGTTTCTAAAATTGCTATCTTGACAGCGATACTTTCAATAACCAGCTGTCGTATATGTTTAGGCATTTCAGAGGTGATCTTTTTGGAGGAATAACGGCAGGAATAGTCGCCTTGCCATTGGCCCTAGCATTTGGTGTTAGTTCAGGTCTTGGTCCAAGTGCCGGTCTTTACGGCGCCATCTTTATCAGTTTCTTCGCTGCACTTTTTGGGGGTACCAATACCCAAATTTCCGGACCAACTGCCCCAATGACTGCGGTGAGCATGGTTATTATTGCCGGTATTTTAGCTGTGCATGATGGGGATGTCAACAAAGCACTGCCCATTATTTTGGCCGTTTTTCTATTGGCCGGTCTTATGCAGATTGGATTGGGTTTAATAGGACTCGGCAGATATATCAAATACATTCCCTATCCTGTGGTATCAGGATTCATGACGGCCATTGGGGTAATCATATTGGTCACCCAAATTCTTCCAGCGGTAGGTTATTATCCCAAAGAAGACCAAGAATATGTGAATCAGTTCATGGCTCCGGCAGAAGAGGAAATCTTGGAGAACATCTTAAAGGAAGAGGCAGGTGAAGGTATTTTGGTACTGGAGGATTTTGAGGAAACCATTAAAAGAGCGGGGAAAATCACTTCAGAGGACATGCAGAAAGAAGCTAAAACTTTGGCGGCGAGTGATGCCTCCGGTGTGGTAGGCACCATTAAGGTGCTTCCTAGGGCTCTTAAAAATATCAATTGGCTGGAGTTGGGCCTCGCCATTGCAACAATTGTCATCATTTATGGTTTCAAACGAATTACCACTGCTGTGCCCAGTACTCTGGTTGCCCTAATTGTTGTTTCCGGGGTAGCGTTCGGTTTCAATGTGGATTATCGACCAATCGAAGAAATCCCAAGCGGATTGCCGCTTCCGAATCTCGAGATTTTTACCAAATTTAGCTTCGCTTCCATTACACCCTACGTTTTTACCGCACTCACTTTGTCTTTGTTAGGTGCCATCGATTCCTTATTGACCTCCGTAGTAGCGGATAACATGACCCAGACGAAGCACAAACCCAATAAGGAACTGGTAGGTCAGGGAATTGGGAACAGTATTGCCGCCATCTTTGGGGGTATTCCTGGTGCCGGAGCTACGATAAGGACTGTGGTCAATATTAACTCTGGAGGTAAAACCCGCCTTTCTGGAATGATCGCTGGCATTCTGCTCTTGGTAATTCTATTGGCGTTGGGTCCTGTGGCGTCCCAAATCCCAGCGGCTGTTTTGGCAGGTATCCTGGTAACTGTGGGAATAGGAGTTATGGACTATAGGGGTCTTAAAGCAATTCCGTACTTGCCCAAGGATATTAAATTAGGGCCACTTAAGCTTAGTTCCGAGGTGATTATCATGTTGGTGGTGCTTGTTTTATCCTCGGTATGGAATTTGGTTTACGCGGTAGGTATTGGTCTAGTAATAGCTTCTCTCATGTTCATGAAGAAAATTGGTGATCTTACCGCCAAACGTTCTGTTGTCAAACCTTTGAAGGAGGCACCTTGGGCAGATGAGAAAAATTTCCCGAAAAAACTGGCCGAGGAAGTTTTCATCAAACACATTAAAGGTCCATTGTTCTTTGGTTCCACCAGCGATTTTCAACAGCTGGCAGAGCAAATTCCCGACACCGCGTCCTGCGTAATCATCCGTATGGATCTAATGCAGTATATGGATCAATCCGGTCTTTACGCTATGGAAGATGTTCTTCAGGATCTGAAGAAAAAACGGGTTACCGTACTGTTGGTAGGTCTCCTCGACCAACCCAAATATATGATGGAGCGCATCGATATTATTCCAGATCTAATTCCGAGGGAAAGTATTTTTGAGGAATTTAACTCGTGTTTGGAATGGGTTACCAACAATGTTGAGGATATTCACTCTGAATAAAACTACTTTGTATCAAAATGACAATTCTTAGGTTTCCCAATGATTCAGGACCCATTTATCTTGAAACCATTGATGGACGTTTCCCTGTGGAACCGTTCAACACCTATAGCAACTTAATATTCTTGGTCCTTCTAATCTATTGGGGCTACAAGGTGTATCGCAATATCAAGGCTCATGTTTTTCTAGCTTGTGTATTACCCATAATCGGAGCGAGTTATATCGGTGGAACCATCTACCACGCCACCCGCAGTCACGAATTTTGGTTGCGGCTCGACTGGATGCCCATTATGTTCCTTTGTCTGGCATTGGTGGTTTATTTTATCTTTAAGCTGGTGGGCACCTGGTGGCAGCGACTGCTACTGATTGTTTTAATTTTTGGCGCTTCCTTTCTTCTCCGCATCTTGCCCATTCCTGCCGGTCTTCGTATCTCCTTGGGGTATATCATAACCGCGGGCACCATATTGATTCCCATTGTTTGGTACTTGGTTCGGACTCACGGGAAGAACATAGGTCTTGTATGTCTTGCTTTCTTCATTTTTGGTATTGCAGTTTTCTTTAGGTCGATAGATTTGACACAGACTTTTTTCTCCATGGGTACCCACTGGCTCTGGCATTTTTTTGGTGGAGTGGCAGTCCATTTTCTTATTGCCTATATATTCAAGGACAATTTGCTAAATTTGTCGGCTAATACTGCCAGCAACCATGATTGAGACCATTAAGGAACATTTGGCTGAAGTAGAGAAGTTTACTTCCACTTCCAAAGATGAAATAGAAGCTTTCCGAATTAAGTACTTGGGAAAAAAAGGGCTTTTAAATTCATTTTTCGCGGAATTCAAAAATGTTCCCAACGAACAAAAGAAAGAGTTTGGTCAGGTCATCAATCAGCTTAAGACCACAGCCACCGAAAAGGTCAATGGTCTTAAGACCGCTCTTGAAAATCAGGGTGAAGCAGCAGGAAAGTTTGGGGATTTAACCCGCCCTGGAGAACCCATTGAGCTTGGGGCAAGGCATCCTATTTCCATCGTTAAAAACAGGATCATCGATATTTTTTCCCGAATCGGATTCAATGTTTCCGAGGGTCCCGAAATTGAGGACGATTGGCATAATTTCACAGCCCTAAACCTTCCGGAATACCATCCGGCAAGGGATATGCAGGATACTTTTTTCATACAAACGGACCCTGATATTCTATTACGTACACACACTTCTTCGGTCCAGGTGCGTTATATGGAGAACAATCAACCTCCCATACGTACAATTTCACCGGGAAGGGTGTACCGCAACGAGGCTATCTCGGCCCGCTCACATTGTTTCTTTCATCAAGTGGAAGGTCTATATGTGGATAAGGACGTGTCCTTCGCCGATCTAAAACAAACCTTGCAATATTTCACCTCGGAAATGTTCGGAAAATCCAAAATCCGATTGCGTCCATCCTATTTCCCATTCACGGAACCAAGTGCAGAAGTGGATGTGTACTGGGGATTGGAAACAGAAACCGATTACCGTATGACCAAGGGTACGGGCTGGCTTGAAATTATGGGTTGTGGTATGGTAGATCCCAACGTCTTAAAAAATTGTGGTATTGACCCTGAGGTATATTCTGGTTTTGCTTTTGGGCTGGGTATAGACCGTATTGCCCTCCAACTGTATGAGATTGGTGATATCCGTATGCTCAGCGAAAATGACATTAGGTTTTTGGAGCAGTTTAAGAGTGCCCTATAACTGGTATGCCACCGGAAATCAAACTACTTCGAGAAAAAAAGCTCATTGGCATGTGTCTTGAGATGAGCCTGGCCAACAATAGAACATTTGAGCTTTGGAACAGTTTTGGTCCTAGTATAAAAGAAATTCAAAACCGCCGCAATCAGGACCTAATTTCACTGCAGGTTTACGATGCCGACCATTTCAAGAGATTCAACCCTGCCAAAGTATTTGTGAAATGGGCATTGGCTGAAGTGGAGCATTATGATACCATTCCAGAGGGTATGCAAGTTTTCGATTTAACGGGTGGGCGCTATGCAGTTTTCCATTACAAGGGTTCCAGTGCGGACAAATCCATCTTTCAGTATATTTTTACAGAATGGCTGCCCAACTCAAGTTACCAATTAGATAACAGGCCACATTTCGAGGTATTGGGCGAACGTTACAAAAACAACGATCCCGTGTCCGAAGAAGAAATTTGGATTCCAATTAAGTAGTTTAGAATCCTTTTCGGTTTTCATCCAGTTTTCCAAAAGCCTCTCTCAGCAGATTCCTCCAAAGGTTGCCTTAAAGCCCATTGGTGTGTTCTACCAGTCTGTAAACGGCTTTTTGCTTAGTTGGGAATTGTAATATTTGGTTTGCCCAGTAACTTCCTCTCCCAACCAGTCAGGTTTTCCAAAAATCTCATCCTCGTGTTGCAACTCCACCTCGGCAATGACAAGTCCCCTATTCTCCCCAAGAAATTCATCTATTTCAAAAAGGTGGTTTTCAAAGGGGACCTCAAACCTAATTTTCTCCAAAATACCGTCCTCACAAAGATCAATAAGGTTTATGGCCTCCTGCACCTCAATTTGGGTTTCCCATTCAAAGCGTGCAGTACCTGAGGTGTTACTCTTCCCCTTAACCGTCAAAAACGCTCTTTCTCCCCTTATCCGCACTCGAACCGTTCGTTCTGGAGCGGTGTTCAAAAAACCTTGGACAATTCGTGTTTCTGAGGAAGCCTGATTTCTATAGGTATCCGATTTAACCAAAAACTTGCGCTCAATTTCCAGGTGTTCCATCCAGCTAAATATACCCTAAATTTGGGTATGGATTTCGATTTCCCATTGCGAAAGATAATTCATGTGGACATGGATGCCTTCTACGCTTCCGTGGAACAACATGATAATCCTGAGCTCAAAGGAAAACCCATTGCAGTTGGCGGTGGGTCCAAACGAGGAGTGGTATCCGCAGCCAGTTATGAGGCAAGAACTTTTGGGGTACGGTCCGCCATGCCCGGATTTAAGGCAAGGCGATTGTGTCCCGACCTTATTTTCGTGAAACCGCGTTATGACCGCTATATAGAAATTTCCAAACAGGTCCGTAAAATCTTCTTTTCATATACCGATTTGGTGGAACCGCTCTCTCTGGACGAGGCCTATTTGGATGTTACCCAAAACAAAAAGGGGAACCCTTCCGCAACGCTGATCGCCAAGGAAATCCGTCAAAAAATTTTGGAAAAAACCGGACTGACCGCCTCGGCCGGTATTTCCATCAATAAGTTTATAGCCAAAGTGGCAAGTGACTATAACAAACCCAACGGCCAAAAGACGGTAAATCCCGAGGAGGTAATCACTTTCTTGGAGGAATTGGACATTCGAAAATTCTATGGTGTTGGAAAGGTAACTGCCGAAAAGATGTACCAGTTGGGCATTTTCACAGGAAGCGACCTCAAAAAAAAGTCCTTGGAATTCTTGGAGGGGCAATTTGGCAAAAGCGGAGCCTATTACTATACTGTGGTTAGGGGAATCCACAACAGCGAGGTAAAGCCACACAGGATTCCCAAGTCGGTTGGGGCCGAAAGAACTTTTAGCGAAAACCTGAGCAGCGAAATCTTTATGCTGGAAAAGCTTGAGAACATCGCTGAAGAGCTAGAAAAGCGTTTAACCAAATCCAAGGTTGCCGGAAAGACCATTACACTTAAAATAAAGTACAGCGACTTTACGCTGCAGACCCGTAGCAAAACTTTGCCCTACTTTGTGGCATCCAAAGACCTCATTCTGGAAACGGCCAAAGAATTATTGTATCAGGCCACGCTTCAAAACTCGGTTAGGTTGTTGGGCATCTCCCTGGCCAACCTCAATACGGAGGAAAAAAAAGAAGTTCAAAAAAAGGAATCGGTATCAGTGCAATTAAAATTCGATTTATAATATTGCCCGCCCGCTTATTTCTTGTTTAATTTGCAACAGTGCAACGCCCTGATTTACATCAACATATTATTACCACGGCTGGCAATCTGTTCTATACCAACGGATACAACTCCACGGGCATCAATGAAATTGTAGACAGCTGTAGCATCGCCAAAGCCACACTTTACAGTCATTTTAAATCCAAAGAGGATATTTGCATAGCCTATTTAAAGCACCGTCACGACCATTTATTGGATACCTTAAAAAGTTACGTTTCAAAAAGAAAGCAGGGCAAAAATCAGCTTTTGGCCATTTTTGACTACCTAAGGGACATGTATAGGGATGAGGATTTTTATGGTTGTTGGGCACTTAAGACCCTGGGGGAAGTTTCTTCCAAACAAAAGAGGTTGCTAACCGCTATCCAAAAACAAAAGAAGGAATTGCTTCTATTTCTGGGTGAAGTTGTTGGGGACAATATCATAAACATTTCCAGGGCCGAGACCGAAAAAATATCGGGCGGGATCTATCTGCTTTATGAAAGTGCCATTACGGAAAGTCATTTGTTTAAAAATGACTGGCCCATTTATATGGCCAAAAACATGGCGGTTTCCTTATTCGAAAAATCGGAATTAAAATAAAAAAGCCCTCCAAATTGGAGGGCTTAATTTTAAACACTGGCAATCTGCTTACTTAACAATAAGCACATTATCTGTTGATGTAGGGTTCAACGGACAGAAGTACACATATTCTCCCTTGGTCAATTTTGTAGGTTTTGAAGTCTGTGAAGCTCCGGTTTTAACCGGTGAGGTAACATAGGCAGTCTGAATATGGTTTTCAGGCTTGCTGATATCCTTACCTTTCTTTACCAAAACAAAACCAACATCATGCCCCACTCCATTATTGGCGATATCGAAAACATAGGTTCCCTCAGAAACCGTGATTTGTTTTTGGGTGAACTCCCCAGATGTTTGCTCTAAGGAAAGTGTTCTAACCGGAGCATCTTTCATCATTTTGTCTTGCGCTTGAACAGAAAATACGGTCACAAACGCCATGACCAAAATTGCAATTGACTTTTTCATGAATATGAATTTTATGGTTTTAAATTAAATTGTTTCTACTTCCAAAGGCTGTACAACTGGAAAGTCTACAGGAATCTCAGTGGTGTTATTGATATAGTTGGAAATTGTCTTGTCCCCAACCAAAACAATGGTGTCAATAAGGTTCTCCTTGGTCCATCCGGCTGCGAAGAAGTTATCCAATACTGATTGACTAGTAGCACCACGATTCTCGGTAATGTTCTTGGCCAGTTTGGCAAGTGCATCCAGTTTATTGTCAAACGAAGCCCCTCCAGCTCTTAGTTCCAAAATCTGCTCATCTGTAAATCCGTTCATTTTTCCGATAGCGGTGTGGGCAGACAAACAATAGGTACAACCGTTTACTTCGCTTACGGCCAGGTTAACCGCTTCTTTTTCCTTGGCTTTCAAGGAAGTCTTTGCATTGGCAAAATTTAGGTAGTTGCCCAGTGCATTTTCTGAATAGGCGTAGGTAGCATAAAGATTGGGAACAAAACCCAACATTTTTTCAAGGTTGTCAAAAATGGCTTGATTGCCGCTACTTACTTCTTCTCTTTTAGGTACATTAAATGTGCTCATAGTTTATAAATTTTATGTGTTGTTATATGGATTAAAAATTCTTTACAAACGGTTTTTCTGCATCACAATAGAAATCATGATGGTATTTCTGATCACAATGTGAAGGAGAAACAAGTGTATTCACATTCGCTTTTTTTGTAGTTCTGAAAATCTCAATGAGATTAAAAACTGATTTTTCTATTGAATTCATCTTTACCTTTCTTTTAATTACAGAGCAAAGATGTGACGAAAAAGAGGGGAGGTGTTAGGAGCGATTTCCCGACCGCTTGCCAAAATTTCCCTTAGACTGCAGTAGTCAGGTTTTCCCGGTATTCTGAAGGGGTCATTTGGGTCATTTTTTTGAAGAATCGGCTAAAATGAGCCGGATCGTTGAAACCAAGGTCGTATGCAATTTCCTGATTTTGCCTATCGGTAAAATGAATCAACCTCTTAGCTTCAAGCGTAAGTCGTTCCAGGATAATCTGCTGTGGGGATTTCTGATTGTAGATGGAAAAGAGATTGGATAGGGTCTTTGGGGATTTAAAAAGCATATCTGCATAATCGCTTACCTTTCTCTTGGTCTTGTAGTGCATGTCCACCAAATAATTGAACCTTCGGATAGTGTCTATCTGATCATTTTCCAATGACTTTACGATCAATTGTTCCTTGGCCAAACGGGTGCTCATAATGATCAAACGCTTCAGGAGCATCTGGAGCATATCGCCTTGGATATTGTCTGGCGTTGAAAATTCTTCCACAAATATATCGTACCACAAACTGAACTTTCTTTCCTGGTCATCCGGAATTGTGATCAGGGGAAGGTCTTGGGTACCAAAAAAAAGAATCCCATTACAAGACACCTCGCTGTCATGGTCCGAAATACAATAAAACTCCCTATTGAATAAAATGCTAGCAAGCGGTAAACGGGTTTTTGCAAATGAAACGTGCTGCAGATAGGTTACGGTAACCATTTGATTGGGCAAGAGCTCCAATTCCATTTCATCCACATCGAGTTTTAAGGATTCTTCATTTCGGTTCCAAAGGAATTTAATGGTGCTGGCTGTCGTGGAAAAGTACTCATTGTCCTTTTTGATGTCGTCCGTCAGCCCCAAAACGGCCCCTAATTGTGAATCTTTATACTCGTGTTTCATTGTTTTTCAGCACTTTAAAAGTAATGATTTATGGTGCATTTTGCGCAATTAGTCCCCTTGACTTGTTGATACTTACATACCAAATTGGGGTCTGTTTTGAACGATTACTTAAACAAGAATGTTAATGTTGGCCCCAAATTTGAGCAGATTTGTTCTTTTTTATAGTATTGGGTATGGAAAAGATGCGATTTTACGACGAAGCGGCCCATAATTTCTACGCTAACATGGAGCTTCAGGGTTATCCCTTGAGTTCTTTGGATTTTTATGCCCAACATTTCACCAAGCTTTGCAAAAACCTCCAAGATATTCAAGGTTTAAGCTCGCTGGCTAAAGAGGGAAAATGGCACAAGTCGGCCAAATTTCGTGATGAAATCGTCGATAAGGAACAGGTCATCGTAGTTACAGATTCCGACCTGAACATTGTTTATGCTACCCAGAATATGACTGCTATGAATGGGTATCAGCCCAACGAAGTACTGGGAAAAAAACCTAAAATGTTCCAGGGAGAAGGAACCTGTGAGGAAACAACCAAGAAAGTATCACTCGCCATAAAAAACTATAAACCCTTTGAGGTCATCCTGACCAATTATAGGAAAAACGGGACTCCCTACCAATGTTGGATCAAGGGTTCTCCCGTTTTTAATAAGTCCGGTAAGGTCGTTAATTTTATTGCTTTCGAAAAAGAAGTAGCTTAATTCTTTTACCTAGAAACTGCAGGTCTCTATTTCTGTTACCCTTAGGGTATTTACCATTCCCTTGTCCTTAATTGGCATTGCCGCCAGGCTGATGAGCATATCCCCAACATCCAAAAATCCTTTTTTGCAGGCTATTTGGTTTACGTCGTCTATAGTCTCATCCGTGGACACATATCTATCGTAAAAGAAGGCCTTTACACCCCATAAAAGATTGAGCTGAGTCAATATCCTCTTGTTGGAGGTAAATACCAAAATATGGGCACTTGGCCTCCAGGCCGATATCTGAAAAGCTGTATATCCACTATTGGTCAAGGTAGAAATCGCCTTTGCTTCAATTTCATTGGCCATAATGGCGGCATGATAGCACACTGATTTGGTAATATATCTTTTGGTGCGGATATGCGGTGGCGTTTGCGGAACATTAATAAGATTGGAACCTTCCACACTCAACAGAATACTGGACATTTTCTGGATTACTTCAACGGGATAATTTCCAACCGAGGTCTCTCCTGAGAGCATTACCGCATCGGCACCATCCATAACCGAATTGGCCACATCGTTCACTTCGGCCCTTGTTGGTGTAAGACTGGTAATCATAGTTTCCATCATCTGCGTCGCAATGATCACAGGAATCCGCGCTTTCTTGGCACGAAGTACCAACTTCTTCTGGATCAATGGAACCTCATGCGCCGGAACCTCAACCCCTAAATCACCTCGGGCCACCATAAGACCATCACAGTAGGCCACAATTTTATCAATGTTTTCTACCGCTTCAGGTTTTTCAATTTTGGCTACAATCGGAATCTTATGCTCAGAATGCTTATTGATCAGATTTTGAAGATCCATAAGATCCTGACTATGCCTTACAAAGGAAAGCGCCATCCAATCCACTTCTTGCCCAATGGCAAAAATGGCATCTTTGATATCCTTTTCGGTCAAGGCCGGAAGCGAAATATCCGTATTGGGGAGGTTTACCCCTTTCTTGGACTTCAAGGGTCCACCTTGCACGACTACGGCCTTCACCTCATCCTTACCGTTCGTGGATTTAACTTCAAATATTAGTTTGCCATCATCCAAAAGAATACGTTCTCCCGGTTTTACGTCCTGGGGGAAACTGGCATAGTTCATATAAACCCTGGAGGCACTTCCTTCAAAAGGCTCACCAGTAGCAAAGGTAATTTCATCACCAGGGGCCACAACAGCTTCTCCTCCCATTACGCCAACACGCAATTTTGGACCTTGTAAATCGGCCAAAATAGCCGTATTGGTCTCCAGTTCCTCATTGAGTTCCCTAATCAGTCTTATCCGTTCGGCAACGTCATCATGTGAGGCATGGGAAAAGTTGATTCGAAATACATCAACTCCGGCTTCCATCATTTTTTTAAGAACTTCCTTCCTGCTTGTCGCAGGGCCAAGGGTTGCTACAATTTTTGTTTTTTTTCCGGTTGGCATGGTTAAAAGATTAAATTTCTTTTTGATTTCAAGGTCTGTGTTTCCAACGAATATGCGGTAACCACTTTAGGTATTTGGTTGATTGACTTTATTTTTCCGTTAAGTATTGGTGTTTCACCTCCATCCACTTTCAGTATATAATCCACTTCCTTATGTTCCTTCACCAAATAATCTGTTCTGGAAGAGGTGCGATTTTGGAAAAGCCCATCAGAAGGTATTTCCGTTTTTACGGTACACTTGTTGGAAATAAGTGTCCAATACATATCACTTAATTCATCCTCCCATTCGAATACGGAAAAAGAAAGATCCTGATCAAACTTTAGGTCTTTTTCCCTTCTTTTTAGCCGCAGTCCGCAAATGGAATTTATGGCATAGCCCATAGCATAATCTTCCAGCCCACTATGGATTGCAATGAGCTGAAAATTGTCATCATAAAAGTCCGCAGATATTTTATGTGTGGTCAACATGGGTACAACGCGAACTGTAAATATACTTCTAATAGCTTACCCAGCCTAGTTGAAATCGGACAATAGCGTCTTAAATACAACGAAAACGTTTGAGTTTACCCTTTTTTAAAGTTACTGCTTGTCCATTCTACTCTGCAGGGCAAAATATGCCCTTCTGGATGCTTTTTCCTCGGCCTTTTTTTTGGAAGTCGCCCTAGCCTTTGCCAAAATTCTATCGCTGATAGTAAGTTTTACGGCGAAGTGTTTCAGCTCGTCATTTCCGGTATCCTCATAGACATCATAGTGGAAAGTCTTTTTTTGTTTTTGGCACCATTCAATGACCAAACTTTTATAGCTGATAACCTTCCCTTCCAGTTGCTCAATATCCACATAGGGGCGGATGACGCGTTCGTTGATAAACTTTTCACAATAGGGATAGCCCCTATCCAAATAAATGGCTCCCACCAAAGCCTCAAAAACATTACCATGAATGTTGTCCCCGAAATGGGTCTTTGGGATTCGACTCTCTACAAATCGCAAAAGCTCAAGATCTTTTCCAAGTTCGTTCAGATGTTTTCTGCTGACGATCTTAGAACGCATTTTGGTAAGGTATCCTTCATCACCTTCCGGGACTTCGTTGTATAAGTGTTTGGAAATTATTGTCCCAAGCATAGCATCCCCCAAAAATTCCAAACGTTCGTAGTTCATAGGATTGCCTTCTTCGTCCCTCTTGTTCACGGAACGATGTAAAAAGGCCTTTTTGTAGATATCTATATCCTTGGGCTTGAACCCAAGTATTGTCTTGATGCCCAAAAAAAAATCCCCATCCGTTTTCGGATGGGAATTGAATATTTTGGTAGTAAGTCTCATTGTACTACAAAGCTACCCTATTTTTTTGAACAACACGCAAGCATTGTGTCCACCAAAACCAAAGGTATTGCTCATCGCTACGTAGACCTCCCTTTTTTGCGCCTTGTTAAGCGTCAGGTTCAAGGTAGGGTCAATATTCTCGTCCACCGTACTATGGTTTATTGTAGGAGGAACCATGCTGTGTTCCATGGCCAAAATGGATGCGATGGCCTCAATGGCACCGGCGGCACCCAATAAGTGTCCGGTCATGGACTTGGTAGAATTGATATTGATGTTGGGTGCATGATTTCCAAATACCTTGGAAATGGCCTTTAGTTCTGCTACATCGCCAAGAGGGGTAGAAGTACCATGCGTATTGATGGTATCAACATCCTCAGGTTTTAAGCCAGCATTCTCAAGGCAATTTTCCATAACTCGGACCACACCGATTCCTTCCGGATGTGGCGCTGTCATATGGTGGGCATCACTGGAAAGGCCTCCACCCAATACTTCAGCATATATTTTAGCTCCACGTGCTTTGGCATGTTCGTATTCTTCGAGAATAAGGGCACCGGCACCTTCACCCAAAACAAAACCATCCCTGGTTGCATCAAAAGGTCGGGAAGCCGTTTCCGGACTATCGTTTCTTGTTGAAAGGGCATGCATGGCGTTAAATCCACCCATCCCTGCGATGGTTACCGCAGCCTCGCTTCCACCGGTGACAATGACATCGCAGTGCCCCAATCGAATATAGTTAAGGGCGTCGATCATAGCATTTGCCGATGATGCACAGGCCGATACCGTAGTATAGTTGGGACCCATGAAACCGTGTTTAATAGAAATGTTTCCCGGCGCAATATCTGCAATCATCTTAGGAATGAAGAACGGATTGAAACGAGGTGTTCCATCCCCACCGGCATATCCGATGACCTCGTTCTGAAAGGTCTCCAGTCCACCAATGCCTGCTCCCCACACAACACCTACCCTAAACTTGTCCACTTTTTCAAGGTCTAGTCCAGAATGGGCGATGGCCTCATCAGAAGAGACAAGGGCGTATTGCGCAAAGGGGTCTAATTTTCGGGCTTCTTTTCTGTCAAAAAAGTCCTGGGCATTATAGCCTTTTAATTCACAGGCAAACTTGGTCTTGAACTTTTCGGTATCGAAGTAAGTGATGGGAGCACAACCGCTTTTCCCACTTTTTAGTCCTTCCCAATAAGCCTCTAAATTGTTACCTATGGGCGTAAGTGCGCCCATTCCGGTAACCACTACTCGCTTTAACTGCATTGAACTAT